>JAASSH010000028.1 GCA_021767985.1 Gammaproteobacteria bacterium
AAACAGGACGACGGCCCGGGTCCTCGGCCGCCCGGCAAAAGCCGCTGCTGTCGCCGCCCCGGTGTCACCTGAGGTCGCGCAGAGCACCGTGGCCTGGCTGTCATCGAGGCTAAGCTTGCGGTCGATGGTTTGCGCGAGCGGAGCGAGCGCGTAGTCCTTGAACGCAAAGGTCGGTCCATGGAAGAGCTCCAACGCCCACAGCCCTCTGTCGAGCTTCACCAGCGGCGGTCCGTCCGGTGTCGCGAAAGTGTCGAGCATTTGCCGGATACCCTCGTTGAAACCCGCACTGATCCAGTTCTCGCCGCCGAAGCAATCCAGCAACCGGGCAGCGATCCCCCCATAAGGTTTGCAGGCAAGCGCGGACAGTTCGTCAGCCGACAGTGCCGGCCAGTTTTCGGGTACGTAAAGACCACCGTCCCTGGCGGTGCCGCGGGTGAGCAGATCTTTCAGGTCGACCGGAGGCGTATCACCTCGCGTACTGATATATGCCACAATATCGATCGAATATTCCAATATAATAGATATTAGGGGCGATATATGAAAAACTTGTGTAAATGTCAATCAGATCCGCGAATTATTCCAATATAATGGCTGAACCAACCCCCGATATCGGAAAGCACGTCAAGACCGCTCGCAAAGCACTCGGTTTGACACTGGAGCGACTGGCAGAGCGTACCGGCGTGTCCAAGTCCATGCTGTCGGCGATCGAACGCGGCGCCACCAACCCCACCTTCTCTATCGTGTGGTCGCTGACACAGGCGCTGGGTCTCGACCTCAGCATTCTCGATCACGAGGCGCAGCAGGAAGATCCCATCGAACACCTGCATCACTACTCGACACCGATGCGTCGCAGCGCCGACGGCCTGTGCGAACTGTTCATGCTAAGCCCGAGACGCACTGTGCTGCCGGTCGAGTGGTACCGCCTGGTCATGAAACCCGGCGGAAAACTGGATTCGAAAGCCCATTCACAGGGCACCTTTGAACACCTGACTTGCCTGCAAGGTTGTTTGAGAATTTCCGTGGACGCCAAAACCGTCGACGCCGAGCCCGGTGACACGCTGCGATACCGTGCCGATCGACCGCATTGCATTGCCAACCGGTCTGACCAGGAAACTGAAGCGTTGTTGCTAGTCGCACAGCCGTCCCAGTATCGCGAACCCTCGCCAACCGCCTGAGTATCATTGCTTCAAAAAACGCAGGTTTGGCTTGCCTGCAGATTGCATTTCCAATATATTGGAATATTTCCAATACACAGGATTTCAGGCCATGAAACTGGTCGACGGCGCACTGAGCACGCTGGCTGAAATTGAAACCGCCGGCACGATGAAACGCGAGCGTGCGTTGCATTCTCCACAATCGAGCCGGATCCTCACACCTGGCCCTGATGGTGACCGGGAAGTGGTGAATTTTTGCGCCAACAATTACCTTGGTCTCGCCAACGACCCGCGCCTGATCGACGCCGCCAAACAGGCCCTGGACAGCCATGGTTTCGGCATGGCGTCGGTGCGCTTTATCTGTGGCACCCAGGATTTACACCAGGAACTGGAAGCCAGGACCGCAGCCTATCTCGGCATGGAAGCTTGCATCGTGTTCCCGTCCTGTTTCGACGCCAACGGCGGCATCTTCGAGCCGTTGCTCGATGCGCGCGACGCCATTATTTCAGATGCGCTCAATCATGCCTCCATCATCGATGGCGTTCGCCTCTGCAAGGCAAAGCGATTCCGTTACGCGAACAACGACATGAGCGATCTTGAGCAACAGTTAAGAAATGCCGGCGATTGCCGCATGCGCCTGATCGTGACCGACGGGGTGTTCTCGATGGACGGGATCGTCGCAAACCTGCCGGCAATCTGTGATTTGGCGGAGAAGTACGATGCGACCGTCATGGTCGACGATTGTCACGCCACCGGCTTTCTCGGCGAGCGCGGCGCCGGAACCCCCGAATTGAAGGGCGTCGAAGGCCGTGTGCAGATTTTAAGCGGCACCTACGGCAAGGCGCTGGGTGGTGCCTCGGGTGGGTACATTGCCGGGCCGAAAGCGATCGTCGACGTATTGCGTCAACGCGCGCGCCCCTATCTTTTTTCCAATGCCGTGGCGCCTTCGATATGTGCCGCTGCAATCAAGGCAATCGAGATCGCCCCCAGTAGTCACGATGCGCGGGATCGGTTGGGCGCAAACGCAGCCCGTTTTCGCGCGGGCATGAACGCGGCCGGATTTACACTGATCGACGGAGATCATCCGATCATCCCGGTGATGATCGGCGACGCGGCGCTGGCGTCGAAAGTTGCCGACGCGTTGCTGGACAAGGGCATTTACGTCATCGCCTTCTCTTATCCTGTGGTCCCGCAGGGTTCGGCGCGCATCCGCACGCAGATGTCCGCGGCCCACGACTTCGACCAGATCGACCAGGCCCTCGCCGCCTTCACCGAGGTGGGCAGGGCGTTCGAGCTGATTTAACCGTATCTAACTTCAGGAGTAGACAACATGCGCGCGCTGGTAAAGCAGGAGGCCGCCCCTGGCCTGACTCTGGAAGACGTGCCCGTGCCCGAAATCGGTCCTGGCGACGTCAAGATCAGGATTACAAAAACCGCGATCTGCGGCACCGACATCCACATATTTAACTGGGATGCCTGGGCAGCCGCAACCATTCCCTACCCGATGACCGTCGGCCACGAGTTCGTCGGCGTTGTCGAGGAACTGGGCGCTGGTGTCGAAGGGTTCGATATCGGACAGCGTGTTTCCGGGGAAGGTCATATCGTTTGCGGTACCTGTCGTAATTGCCGCGCCGGGCGCGAGCACTATTGCCCGTATACCAAGGGTGTCGGTGTCAATCGCCCGGGCGCATTTGCCGACTATCTGGTAATCCCAGCGCACAACGTCTATCCGATCCCCGATAGCATACCGGATCAATTCGCCGCGCTGCTCGATCCCTACGGCAATGCGGTGCATGCGGCGCTGAAATTCGATCTATATGGTGAGGACGTGCTGATCACCGGCGCTGGGCCGATCGGCCTGATGGCAGCGGCGATTTGCCGGCACGTCGGCGCGCGTCATGTCGTGGTCACCGATCTGAACGAAAAGCGCCTGGCGCTAGCCGAACAGATGGGTGCTTCGAAGGGTTTCAAGGTCGGTCGTGACGACACGCGCAGCGTCATGGCCGAGCTCGGCATGAAAGAAGGATTCGACGTCGGGCTCGAAATGTCCGGCGCACCGCCGGCGCTGGACCTGATGATCGATTCGATGAACAACGGCGGGCAGATTGCCCTGCTCGGCCTGTTTGCCGACAAGGTTCCTGTCGATCTGAGTCGGGCGATTTTCAAGAGTTTGCGACTCACCTGCATCTACGGCCGCGAAATGTTTGATACCTGGCACAAGGGCCTGGCGATGCTTGAGAGCGGGCTCAATATTTCTCCGGTAATTACCCATCAACTCAATCTCGAGGATTTTGAGCAGGGGTTCGCCGCATTGAATAGAGGCGAAGCGATCAAGGTTTTGCTGAATCATAACCAGGCCCACTAAACATCATGAGGCACGCGTAATGAACGATACCAGATCAAAAGGCCGGCGCTCGCGCCGTCGCGGCGCCACCGGAGCGGACAGCTCGGCATCATTCGCTCAACGCCCCTTCACAAAGTTGAAGCAAACCTACCAGCCAGTGGCGGTCGCGTCGGAAGATCAGCTCGAGGCCATTCACCAGGCGTCACTCAGGGTACTGTCGGAAACCGGGATACGTGTTCTCCTCGCGGAGGCACGGCGCATCATGCGCGAAGCTGGCGCCGAGGTCGACGAGAGTACCGAGCAGGTGCGCTTCGACCCGGACTTGATCATGGAGAAAATCGCGACGGTGCCGAGCGAATTCACGCTGCATGCCCGCAACCCCGAGCACTCGGTGGTGCTCGGCGGCGATAACGTGGTTTTCGACATGATGGCGAGCGCGCCCAACTGTTCGGATATTGATCGCGGGCGACGTACCGGCAACCAAGAAGATTACCGTAACTTTCTGCGGCTTGCGCAGATGCACAATATCCTGCACGTCCTCGGCGGCTACCCGGTGGAACCGGTGGACGTGCATGCCTCTATCCGGCATCTGGATTGCATTTATGACTACATCACGCTAACCGACAAGGCGTATTGCGTTTATTCGCTGGGCGAGGACCGCATCGCGGATGCGCTCGAAATGACGCGCATCGCCCACGGCCTGACGATGGAACAGCTGCGTGAAAAAACCTGCCTGTTTTCGATCATCAACACCAACTCGCCGCTGCAGCTCGATATTCCGATGATGCAGGGCGTCATCGACCTCGCGCGCATGAAACAGGCGGTGGTGATCACGCCGTTTACCCTGTCCGGAGCCATGGCGCCGGTCACCATCGCCGGCGCGCTGGTGTTGCAAAACGCGGAAGCGCTGGCGGGTATCGCCTTCAGCCAAATGGTCAATACGGGTGCGCCGGCCATGTACGGGGGCTTTACGTCCAATGTCGACATGAAGTCGGGCTCGCCCGCCTTCGGCACGCCGGAGTACATGAAGGCGCAACACGTCGGCGGCCAACTGGCGCGTAAATACAGCATCCCGTACCGTTCCTCGAACGTTTGCGCGGCCAATACCATCGATGCGCAGGCAGCCTTCGAGAGCGTGTTCTCGCTGTGGGGCGCGATCAACGGCGGCGCCAACATGCTGATGCACGGTGCCGGCTGGCTGGAGGGTGGCCTGTGTTGCTCCTACGAGAAAACCATTCTCGATATCGATCTGCTGCAAATGGTGGCGGAGTTCCTGCGACCGCTCGACACCAGCGAAGATGAACTGGCGCTGGACGCGATTGGCGAGGTGGGCCCGGCAGGCCATTTCTTCGGCACCGCCCATACTCAGGCGCGTTACCGCGACGCCTTCTACGCACCCGTGCTCAGCGACTGGCGCAACTTCGAAAGCTGGAAGGAGGCCGGCGAACCGATCGCGATCCAGCGTGCCAACGCGGTCTGGAAACAGCGACTGGCGGCTTACCAGGCGCCATCGCTTGATTCCGCGATCCGCGAAGAACTCGACGCGTTCATGGCAAAGCGCAAAGCCGAGGGCGGGGCGGCGACTGACTTTTGATTGGGGTTCGAGATGGCCCCCAACTGGCAAAATGATTACCCGAGAGAAAATTTGATGCCCGAAATACAAAAAGATGTCAGTGTTGGCGGCAAGCAACTTCCAACCCATGCCAGGGTTGTGGTTATTGGTGGCGGCGTTGTCGGCTGTTCGATCCTGTTTCACCTGGCCAAGTTTGGCTGGAAGGATGTGGTGCTGCTGGAACGCGACGAGCTGACGTCGGGATCGTCCTGGCACGCAGCCGGCGGTATCCACACCATCAGCTCGGACCCGAATATCTCGCGCCTGCAGTCTTACACCATCAATCTCTACAGGGAGATCGAAGA
The DNA here is from genome assembly GCA_021767985.1 of Gammaproteobacteria bacterium. Taxonomy (GTDB): domain Bacteria; phylum Pseudomonadota; class Gammaproteobacteria. The sequence goes on from JAASSH010000028.1 coordinate 5,416, forward strand.
ACTTTCGGGACAGTCAGTCGGCTTGCATCAAACCGGCGGGTTTTATGCGGCCTCAACCAAGGGCTGGTATGACTACCTGAAAGGCGAGCGTTCCAAGGCGCGCTATATGGGGCTGGATCAGGAATTCATCTCCCCCGGGGAACTGGCAGAACGCCATCCGCTGATCGATCCGGCGCATTACCACGCGGTGCTATGGGATGCGCAGGACGGTCATCTTGACCCGTCCGGCACAACCTATGCCTTTGCCAAAGCCGCGAAAGTATATGGTGCGCAGTACTTTACCCATTGCCACGCAATCGATTTGTCACAGCGTGCCGATGGCAGTTGGGATATCACGACCACCAAAGGCGTGATCAACGCGGAGCAGGTGGTGAACTGCGGTGGACTTTGGGCGCGTGAAGTCGGACATATGGTCGGAATCCATCTGCCTGTACAGCCGATGGAGCACCACTATCTGATTACCGAGCCGATGGATATTGTTGCCAACTTCGGTCAGCAATTGCCGCATGGAATCGACTTCGAAGCGAATATCTATTGCCGCCAGGAAGGCAAGGGTATGTTGCTCGGAACCTACGAGCCCCAGGCCACACCCTGGAAAGTCGACGGTACGCCGTGGGATTTTGGTCACGAATTGCTGCCCCCGGATCTGGACCGCGTTGCGGACCGCCTGGAGAAGGCCTTCGAACGTCTGCCCGCCATGAACGATGCGGGCATCAAGGACGTCATCAACGGACCGTTCACCTTCGGGCCGGACGGTAACCCGTTGATCGGCCCCGTACCCGGGATGAAGAACTACTGGGTTGCGGTCGGAGTCATGGCGGGTTTTTGTCAGGGTGGCGGTGTCGGCTTGACGTTGGCAGAGTGGATGATAGACGGTGAACCTTCCATTGATGTCTGGGCCATGGACATCGCCCGTTTTGGCGAATTCGCCTCGCCCGACTGGGCCACCGTGAAATCGTCTGAAAACTATGAACGCCGTTTCGTGATGACCTTCCCGAACGAAACCCTGCCGAAAGGCCGCAAGCAGAAAACCACCGCGCTCTACGATCGCCTGATCGCCAAAGGGGCGGTAATGGATCAGGGCTTCGGTCTGGAGAGCGTGCAGTGGTTTGCCGACGGCCCTGATGATGCGTATGAAGAGCCAACCTTCGAACGCAATCGATCGCATGAATACGTTGCCCGCGAAATTAAAACCGTGCGGGAAGCGGTTGCCGGCATCGAAATCGCGAACTTCGCCAAGCATGGATTCAAGGGCGAAGGTATTCGCGAATACCTGAACCATATCCTGGCGGGTTACATTCCCAAACCGGGACGTCTGACCCTGACGCCGATGTTGACCCCCAAAGGCAAGCTGGCCGGAGATCTGACCGTGGCTTGCCTGGCCGAAGACCACTTTATGCTGTTTGGTTCGGGCGCCGTGCAAGAAGCGCACCGCCGTTGGTTTGAAAAGGATCTGCCAGAAGGCATTTCCTATGCCAATGTCTCGGATGATTGGCATGGAATCGCGTTGTCCGGTCCTAAATCTCGGGAGCTGCTGGCGCGGATCACCCGTGACGACGTCTCGGCGGAGGCGTTCAAATTCCGCGACCTGCGCCAGACCTATGTTGGCGGTGTGCCGGTGATCCTGAACCGGATCAACTTCACCGGTGAACTAGGCTATGAAATTTACTGTAAACCGCAATACCTGATGCGTCTGGCGGATGCCATCGAAGAAGCCGGCGCCGACCTGGGCTATCGCTGGTATGGGGCACGGGCGCTATTGTCGATGCGGCTCGAGAAAGGCTGGGGCGTCTGGACCATGGAGTATCGCCCGGATTTCAACGCGATCGAAAGCGGCACGGGTGTCTTTATCAACTGGAACAAGGATTTCGTCGGCAAGCAAGCGGCCCTGGCAGCCCGCGAGGTTGGCCCGCAACAAAAACTGGTGACGATGATCATTGATGTCGATGGCATCGACGTGTCCCACGACGAGGCAATTCTGGTGGATGGTAAAGCCGTCGGTTATGTGACGTCCGGCGGTTATGCGCATCATGTACAGCGATCAATGGCCATGGGGTACGTTACTGCAGAGTGTTCCGAGCCAGGAACGAAACTTCAGGTCGAAATCCTGGGCAAGCTCTATGAAGCGGAGGTTCTGGGCGCGCCGATTTATGATGCAAGTGGCGCAAAAATGCGGGCTTAGATATTGGACGCACTCACACGGGTACTTCGATACGACGCCGCCTTGGCGCCACCTTGCTTGAGTAGCCGCCATTCGATCCGGCGGCAAACAGGATGCGCATGTAACGTGACGCAAATTCAGAAAAGCCTCAATTACGATATGGCTACACTATTTCAGCGACAAATATTATACGAGAGGCACTAACATGAGCGCCGACCCCTATGTTCTTGGCTCCAATCGGAAGATCGATCCTTATCGGCGGCGTATTAGCAACAGTGACCTGTTGCCGGACGGCACGCCTAACGATCCCGACCGGGTCGAAATCGGACCGACGGACCTGGCTTTTGAGGAATGGCAGAAATTGGGGTTGACGATTCCCGACATTCCGCGTTTACGAGACTATCGACTGTCGCGACTTGTCGGGGAAATTCAGCGGCGCGACGTAGGTGGTTTGCTGTTGTTCGATCCCCTGAATATCCGCTATGCCACCGACAGTACCAACATGCAGCTTTGGGCGATTCATAATCCGTGTCGCGCTTGCCTGGTGACGGCCGATGGTTACATGGTGCTCTGGGATTTTCATGCCGGTGAACACCTTTCCGCCCATCTGCCATTAGTTCGTGAAGTTCGCCATGGGGCCAGCTTCTTCTATTTCGAGACCGGTGATAGAAGTTCGGAAATTGCTGGATCCTTCGCCAGACAGATTGATGAACTGATGCGTGAGCGCAGTGGCAAAAACCGTCGTCTGGCTGTCGACAAAATCGAAATTGATGGCTTGCGTTCATTAGAGAAGTTGGGATTCGAGATATCCCCTGGCCAGGAGGTTACGGAACACGCGCGAAAGATTAAGAATGCTAACGAACTAAATGCTATGCGCTGCGCCATCGCATCGTGCGAGGCTGCCATGGAAGACATGCGCCGGGCGGTCGTTCCGGGAAGGACAGAAGTCGAAGCATGGGCTGAACTGCAGAAGGGTAACTTTATTCGTGGCGGCGAATGGATCGAAACGCGCATCTTGTCGTCCGGGCCACGCACCAACCCCTGGTTTCAGGAATGCGGACCCCGGATTATGCAGGACGGCGACCTTCTCGCATTCGATACGGATCTGATCGGTCCTTACGGCTATTGTGCCGATCTGTCCCGCACATGGAAGATTGGCGACAAACGGCCGACACCTTATGAAAAGGATCTCTACAAGGCGGCTTATGACCATATTCATCACAATATGTCCTTGCTTAAGCCCGGCATCAGCTTTCAGGACCTCAAGGATCGAGGGCAGAAACTGCCAGAAAAATATCAGGCGCAACGTTATGGGGTGATGTACCACGGCGTCGGTCTTTGCGATGAATATCCTTCCCTCCGCTATCCCGAAGATTGGGATGCCTGCGGTTATCACGGAGTGCTGGAACCCGGCATGTGTCTTTGTGTCGAGGTGTATTTTGGTGAGGTCGGCGGTCCTTGCGGCGTCAAGCTGGAAGATCAGGTTTTAATTACCGAAACTGGCTACGAAAACCTGACGTCATATCCATTCGAAATAGATTTCCTGTCATAAGACCTGTTGGTGCCCGTCTACACCGGAGAATAGAAGATATAGACGCCCCCTTTTTACAAGTCCTTACCAGTCTCAGCGCGTCGTAAATCGCCGCGTGTATATTGCGTGACGAAACCGCATCTCCGATTCGAAACAGGCGAAAACGACCCTTGGAATTACTTTCCATTCGTTGCGGCGCACCGGCGATCAGTGCCTCGTAGTCGACTTCGCCACGGTTGATTGATAGTGGTTTGAGTGCGAAATACACCTCGTCGAGCGGAAGCGTACCGTGTTCGACGACGAGTTGGTCGACGATCCGCTGCTGCCGAAAGTCGCCGTAGTCGCTGCCCAGGATCACCCGAATCGACTCGCCGTCACGTTCAGCCTCAAGTACGCGACGGCACAGCGTAAAGTGCACGTCCAGCGGCAGCAATGGGTCGGTTGCCGCCTGTTAGCGGAAGCTAATATAGGCAATTTTTGATCGCCAATCGAGGGGCTGCTGTAAGCCAGAAAGCAGACAGATCGATCAGTATTTTATCCTTTGCAACTCCTCGAATCATTCGGAATCTCAAAGGTATTTCTTAAAAGTGCTGGCGGTGACCGCCACGGTCAAAGCGAACAACGCGGCAAAAGGCAAAACAATAAAAGTCGGGTGCAGGCTGAATGGCAAGGCCAGATACACCACCCAAGTAATCACAACTATAGGCAGCGCCGTCTTCTTGGCGTAGTGGTAGACGAACGAGCTCTCCCTACCCCCGCCCCACCGGCGTAGGTCCCGCTGCACCAGTCCATCGACCAATGCTACCAGGCTGAACAGCAGGAAGATTGGCATGGCCAGGG
>JAASSH010000269.1 GCA_021767985.1 Gammaproteobacteria bacterium
GCCCTTGTTGATCGGATGCTCGGGATTCCCCTGGATAAACCGTACCTCGCCGTCCTCGACCGTGACATTGATGCCGCAACGACAGGCACACATGTAGCAGGTCGTCGATTTAACTTCGCGTTGTCGGGCAGGATTCGCCGCCATAAATACCCTGGTAACAGTAATTAACCGACCGCTAGTGTGGTTACTGGGCGCTGCCGATGCAAAACAAATAAATTAATCGCGTCAAAAATAATCCTAATAAGTAATTTTTATTTTTTATTGCACCTCATCAAATAATTTTATATCTAAATCGCCAAAAAACGGGACTTTGACGCGATCTTTAGCCGATTCGAGGGCCGTTAATCGGGAGCTCCTGGCAGCGGCTGCAAGGTAGAAGAGCCCTGAAAAACCTGTTAAAACGGCTGCAGATAATCGTTAACCACTTGACCGGCCGCAATTATCGCACCCCAAAACCAAGCTAGGCTGCCTTTTTCGACGAAAAACTCCAATGCCGAACCACCTGCCTAACAAACAGCCGAAACAGCCCTTCGACTGGGAGCAGCCCCTGCCCTGGTGGCGCTACCTGTCGTGGTTCATCGTACTGCTGATTTTCACCTGGTTCTTTTTGAGCCCCGACGACGACGGCAAGCTGTCCGTGCCTTACAGCCAGTTCAAGTCCGAGGTGGCGGATGACCAGGTAGCCTGGGTGGAGTTTCAGGGCGATCGAATTTCCGGGGAATACCATCAGTCCCGGGCCCAGCCCGAGCTTGACGGGAAAAGAACCTACACTCGATTCGTCACGACCGCGCCACCGCTGCAGGATCCGGAACTGATTCCCCTGCTCGAACAGCACCAGGTCGAGATTCGCGTCGTCTCGACCGAGGCCAACTGGTTGTCAAAGGCCCTGATCGGGGTGCTGCCCTGGATTCTGATAATCGGTCTGTTCTGGTATGGAACCTCGAGAATGCGAAAAGGCCTGGGCGGCATTGGCGGTGGCGACGGCATCTTCGACTTCGGAAAATCCCGCGCCAAACGCTTTCGCCGCTCGGATTCGCAATTGACATTCGATGACGTGGCCGGCCTGGAAAACGCCAAGCGGGACATGCGTGAAATTGTCGGCTACCTGAAAGATCCGGAGCGCTATCGCAAGCTCGGCGCCAAGATTCCGAAAGGAATTTTACTGATGGGACCACCGGGCACCGGTAAAACCCTGATGGCCAAGGCGGTCGCCGGCGAGGCCAATGTGCCCTTTTTCAGCATTAGCGGCTCCGAGTTTATCGAAATGTTCGTCGGTGTCGGCGCTTCCAGGGTACGCGACATGTTCGCAAGCGCGCGCAAGGAGGCGCCGTCGATCATCTTTATCGACGAAATCGATTCCGTCGGAAGGGCCCGGGGCACCGGCCTGGGCGGTGGACATGACGAACGCGAGCAAACCCTGAACCAGATACTGGGCGAAATGGATGGCTTCGATCCCCACGAAGCGGTAGTCGTGCTGGCGGCTACCAATCGCCCGGATGTACTCGACGCCGCACTAATGCGGCCGGGGCGTTTCGATCGCAAGATAACGCTCGACCTGCCGGATAAGAAAGCGCGGCGAGCCATACTCGACATTCACAGCGCCGATGTACCCCTGAGCGAAGATGCCGACCTGGATCGTATCGCAGCCCTGACCGTCGGCTTTTCGGGCGCGGACCTGGAAAACCTGGTGAACGAAGCCGCTTTGTTATGCGGCAGGGAAAACCGCGAAACCGTAAACATGGAATCTTTGCTCAATGCACGCGACAAGGTCGTGCTCGGCGGAAAACGCGAGTTGATTATCAGTGACGAGGAAAAAACCCTGGTTGCCTATCACGAGGCCGGGCATGCGCTGGTCGCAAGTCAATTGCCGACCGCCGATCCGCTCGACAAGGTCAGCATTATCCCGCGCGGGCGGGCACTCGGCGTAACCGAACAGATCCCGGAGGAAGAACACTACAACCTGCGTAAAACCTACCTGCACGATCGAATCGGCGTGATGCTGGGCGGACGGGCGGCGGAGCAAATGATGTTCGGAGAAGTAAGCTCCGGAGCCGAAGACGATCTCAAGCAGGCAACCAGGCTTGCGCGGCACATGGTAACGCACTGGGGGATGAGCGAAAAAATCGGGCCGGTTGCGTTTCGTCGCGGAGAAGAGCATATATTTCTGGGGCGGGAAATGACCCAGCAGCGAGATTTCAGCGAACATACCGCGCAGATAATCGATGATGAAATCGGTTCCCTGCTAAAGGGTATCGAGCAGGAAATCACGACCCTGCTGCAACAGCATCGTGACCAGCTGGAATCGCTGGCGCAAGCGCTGCTGGAAAAAGAAACCCTGGAAGCAGATGAAATCCAGTCAATCCTGACATGATCAACCGGATTTACGAAGGGGGAAATCGAAAATGAGGCAACTTAGAAACCTGGCGCAGTTAAGCAAGCTTCACCTGCAGGCGCGTGACGGCGAGATCGGCCGTCTGAAAGAGATTTTTTTCGATGACGAGCACTGGACGGTACGATACTTCGTCGTTCATACCGGCAACTGGCTGCTGGGCCGGGATGTTCTGCTCCCGCCGTCCAGGGTAACCGAGGTCGAGGAAGACGCTAACCTGCTGCACGTGGATCTGACACAGGAGCAAATCCAGAACAGTCCGGATGTCGATACCTCGCTACCGATATCCCGCCACTACGAAAATGACTTCTACGGCTACTATGGGCTACAGCCCTACTGGCTGCATAACCCGTTGCCTGAAGACATTCCCGAACCGCGTCCGGCACCGCCGGAACTGCAGCCGCGCGAGCCGGATCAACCGCATCTGCGCAGTAGTAAAGCGGTTACGGGTTATGACCTGCATGCCCAGGACGGCGAGATCGGGCACGTCGAGGATTTCATCCTCGACGACAACGACTGGACGGTTCGTTACCTGGAAATCAACACCCACAAATGGCGACCCGGCAAGCACGTTCTGGTTGCCCCTATCTGGATTCATTCGATCGACTGGCGTAGCAAAGAGGTGATCGTCAACCTGAACCGTCAGTCAATCGAATCCGCCCCGGTGTACGACAGGACCAGGCTGATCGGAAAGGATTACGAGCTGTCTCTCTACAAGCACTACGGCACGGCGGCTAACTCGAAGTAAACGACGGAGATCGGAACAGGATGAGCAGGAAGACTAGTGGAGTTTGATCGCCAACGGCGTCAGATGATAGCCGATATCGAGGCGGGGGTAGCCTTTACCCGCAATATGATCGGCAAGGATCGACTCGACAATCGAGTCATGACCGCGATGCGCCAGGTGCCGCGTGAAAAATTCGTGCCGCCCGACCTGCGCTACGCCGCTTTCAGGGACGGTGCCTTGCCCGTTGGCCACGGGCAAACCATTTCACAGCCCTACATCGTTGCCCTGATGACAGACATGCTGGAGCTGACGGAAGACAGTACCGTGCTCGAAATCGGTACCGGAACCGGTTACCAGGCGGCGATTCTTGCCTGCCTGGCGAGCCAGGTTTACAGCATCGAGAGAATCCCGCCGCTGGCCGAAGCGGCGCGACAGCGGCTGGCGGATATGGGCTACGATAACATCGAAATCCGTTGCGGCAACGGCTATCAGGGCTGGACGGAAAAGGCGCCCTTCGACGCCATCGTCGTGACCGCCGCCGCGCCGTTTATCCCGCCCGCCCTGCTCGAGCAGCTCAAACCCGGCGGTCGCATGGTCATACCCATCGGCATGCCCGCCCGGCACCAGGAATTGATGCTGGTTACCAGGGACAAGCTTGGTGAAACGCATACCAGAAGCCTGCTGGCTGTCGCCTTTGTGCCCATGGTCGACGAATCCCGGGGGGATTAACCGCTCTCTCGCTCGAGGTTGCAGCACCCGGTTTCCGTTTCCGCCATCGATTGCGCGTCGCTGGCGCTGAGTATGCTGCCGGTGACCTCGTTGGGGCGAAAGCTGGTACAACCTTTCAGGCCCAGGCGGTAAGCCTGCCGATAGATATCCTTGAAAGCATCGAAATCGTAATCGGCCGGCACGTTAATGGTCTTGGAAATAGCGCTGTCGACATAGGGTTGCAAGGCCGCCTGCATCTCGAGGTGTTGCCGCGGCGTCAGTGAAGTCGCGGTCACGAAGTATTCGGGCAGTGCTTCGCCGGGGTGAGATTGTCGCCACAGGCGCCAGGCATAATCGCTTGCAGCATGCAGCTTGTATTCTCCGTCTGCACCCCGCACCCGGCGTTGCGTCTCGAAAGCGAAAACCGGTTCGATACCGCTGGAAATATTGTTGGCGAACAGGCTAATGGTCCCCGCCGGCGCAATAGCGGTCAGGTGGCTGTTACGAATGCCGTGATCGAGGATGCCCTGCTGAATGTCAGGC
>JAASSH010000029.1 GCA_021767985.1 Gammaproteobacteria bacterium
ATTGCGCGAGGAAGCCCCGATCCTCGACAGCATCGAGGAAAGCGAACACCCGGTGTTGAAGATGCCGCTCGGAGACGAGTGGTTCGCCGCGCCCAGCGCCGCGATCGCCTACCAGTTTCGCGAGGTCGCCCTGTTTGGCCGCAGCACCCGGGTGGCGCATTTCGAACAACCTTATTTCGCATGGAAATGATGAATCTTGAAACCCTGATAAAACGAAATCAATCCGCATTCACCCCGCTGTTCGATCCACCGTTGACCGAAGCCAATACCATTTACATGGAGTTGTCGTCATCGAACAACGAGCTCGATGGCCTGAGCGAAGCGCAGCAGGACGATGCCATCCTGGAACGTATCGCGACGGCCGGTGCAATCGCCGGCGTCGGTGGTTATCTGGAGGACCGTTCGGTGTACAAGGATACCGAATTGTTCCAGGGTGACACCGAGCGTTCGATTCATATCGGCGTCGATGTTTTCATGCCGGCGGGAACGTCGCTTTATGCCCCGCTCGACGGCGTGGTACACAGTTTCGCCAACCGCCGGGTACAGGGCGATTACGGGCCGGTTATAATCCTCAGGCATCGACTCGAGGATATCGAATTTCATACGCTCTATGGCCACCTGAGCGAAGATTCCCTCGAGGATCTGGTCGACGGTAAACCGATTGTCGCGGGCGAGCGGATCGCCGGCATCGGCGCGCGCCCCGGCAACGGCAACTGGGCGCCGCATTTACATTTTCAGCTGATTCGCGATATGCAGGGCAAGCACGGCGATTATCCGGGCGTGGTACGTCCGCAAGAAGTCGATTTCTTTCGTGAAAATTGTCCTGATCCGAGCGACCTGCTGTTAACTTAGCTTCCCGGGAAAATCTGTGCGACCACCTGCAGCCAGAGCGATCCGATAATCAGCATGGCGATGGCGTAAGGCCAGTTCCAGAAAGCGATCTTCCATCCGGGAATGCCGTAGCGGCCCTGGAATACGAGGTTGGTGCCGGACAACGGGTTGGAACAGGTGCCGAGATGCCAGGCGAACAGGAAGGTCGCCGCCAGCAGGTTCGGGTCAGGATTCAGCGTCAAGATCATCGGCGTGATGCTCGAGATCATGATGATGGGGTGGATGCCGCAAAATGCGCACAACAGCATGATCACCAGAACCTCGGCCGCGCTAATGGAATCGAACTGCGCGAACGGATTCGCAAATACACCGTGAAGAATCAATGCTGAAATACCGGCCGCCAGTACGCCTGCCGCGAGAAACAGGCACAGTTCGTTGACGATGCGCGGCAGGCCGCCGAGCACGTAATCGCGGAGGCGTTTTCCCGTCTCGACGATCCCGTAGCGCAATGCCAGAACCAGCATGGTTACCAGCAGCGCACTCATAGCGATCAGTACCAGGATCGAAGTGTCGCCCAGCCATTGCGATAACAGCACCACGGTAAGGGTCAGAATGGCGGGCACCTTGAGTGCATCCAGGTGGGTCGGATAGCCGACGAAATTCTCGACTTCCTCCGGATATCGCAGCCGGGCTTCGAGGTACACGCCGATCAATCCAACCAGCATGAACGGAAAACCGGCGACGATGATCCAGGGCAGGCTGGCATCGCTGACGTAGGTCAACACCACCGCCATCGCGCCGAAAAATGGCGACCAGCTGGAGACGCCGCAAAACACGCGGGTAAAAGTCTGCGCGCTGAATCGCTGCAGCGGACGCGTGCGATGAATGCGATCGGAAATCAGGATCGGCGCGGAAATGTTGATTACCGAACTCGATATATTGAGCCCGAGCAGAGTCTGCACGAACGCCTTGCGGCCTACCGGCAGGTCTTCGTTGTGTCGGGTTTCCGGAATCATCACCAGGCGCAGAAAGCCGACCGAGGCAATCATGGTCATCAGGCCGGTACTCGAACTGATCAGCAAATCGGGATCGATCGCGGCCTGTTGCGCTCGAGCGTATAGCAGCAGACCGATACCAGCCAGCAGGATCAACGAAACCTGGAGCTTCAGGATACGCGGGGTATCGGCGAACAATAACATTGCCGCACTCCAGGCCGCGATGCCTCCGATCCACAACGGATTGAAATCGAGTCGCAGCAATTGCAGCTGGGCCAGAATCGTGATGGCAATCATCAGCAGAATCAGAATCCCGGCCGCACTCTGCCGCATAAATGTTCGCTTACTGGTTATTCGGGCTACCTGGAAACGGGTTGAGAAACAGCCGCCAATATTACTCGAATCGAGGCAAAACGCTTAGTCTATTAAGCTGGACTTCGAAGGACTGCCCCTTATACTGATTTCGCAAAATGGCAACAATAATTCGATCAAGGAAAATCAATGCCGTCTGATTCGCTCAATCGCAAGCTAACCGCGATTTTCTACGCAGATATAGCGGGTTATTCACGATTGACCGGCGATGACGAGGAAGGTACCCACCGGCGGGTAATGGAGGTGCTGGATTATACCAGTCACGAGATTGCCAACGCCGGGGGCAAGGTCTTGCGTTACGCCGGAGATGCGATTCTCGCCGAATTCTCGAGCGCGGTAGCCGCGGTCAAAACCGCGGTTTCGATTCAAACTGAATTAGATACACGGAATCGAGCGCTGCAACAGGAGAAAAAGGTAAAGATCAGAATCGGTATCAATATCGGCGACGTCATCGAGGATCGCGGCGAAGTATTCGGTGACGGCGTCAACCTCGCCGCGCGGCTCGAGGCTGCGGCAGACGAGGGTGGAATTTGCATCTCCGCCGGGGTTCACGAGCAAATGGCCGGCAAGCTGGAGTTAGAGTTTACCGACGGAGGGGAGCAGGATCTTAAAAACATACAGCGGCCGGTTCGGATCTATCGATGGTCCCCGCCGCAGGATAAGTCGATGAACGGCTCGGGTGCTAATACTCGAACCTCTGAGAAACCCTCGATAGCGGTGCTGGCGCTGACCAATATGAGTCACGATCCAGAGCAGGATTTCCTGGGTGATGGTATTACCGAGGACCTTATAACGGCACTGTCCAAGATCCGCTCGTTCAAGGTAATTTCCCGTGAAAGCACCTTTTCCTATAAGGGATCCTCGATCGATATACGCCAGGTTGCCCGGGAACTGGATGTACGTTACGTGCTCGAGGGCAGCGTGCGCAAGTCGGGAAATCGCGTGCGCGTGACCGCGCAGTTGATAGACGCGGAGACCGGTCATCACGTATGGGCCGAGCGTTACGACCGGGAAATGGAGGATATCTTTGATTTACAGGATGAAATTGTCGAGGTCATCGCCAGCGCGCTGGAACCCGAGCTGAGCGCATTTGAGCGCGAGCGTGCCTTGCGTAAACCACCGGAAAACCTCGATGCCTGGGAACTATACCAGCGCGCTTTGTGGCACATGTGGAAATACGATCGGGATAACGTGGTTATCGCCACCGACTTGTTTAACCAGGCAATAACGGCCGACCCCGGATTTGCCCCGGCGCACGCCTACTATGCTTACAGTTGCTACCAGGATGTGATCATGGGGTTTGCCGATGATCCCGAAGCGCGCTTGAAGGAGGGTATGCAAGCTGCCAGGCGAGCGCTGGAATGTGACGACAAGGACGCGATTTCCTACTTCGCGATCGGCCGGATACACATGATGCAGGGTGATCATGATGCGTCGATCGCCGCGCTTGAAAAATCGATCTCGCTGAATCCCTGTTTTGCCCAGGCTTACCACGGGCTGGGAATGGCGCTGACCCTGGCCGGAGAATTCGACAGATCGGGAGAGATGACCCGCAAAGCGATTCAGATGAGCCCGCGTGATCCGATGCTATGGGCCTTCACGATTGTACATGCTCTCAATCTAATCCTGGGCGGGTCCTACGAAGAAGGTCTCGAATGGGCGCGCAAAACCCTGCAAATTCCGAACGCAAATGGTTATTGGCCGCATGCGGTTACAGCCTCGGCGCTGGCCAACCTGGACCGGCTGGACGAAGCACGAGCGGAGCTGGCGCAGGCCATGGCGGCCAAACCCGACCTGTCTGTATCTTTTCTGAAGAACAATTTGCCGACCCGACAGTCGGGTGGCCTCGATCCGTACCTGAAAGGCTTGAGGCAGGCAGGATTGAAAGATACGTAACGTCGGGTCAGGTGCCGTACCCGATCCGGTTTCGACGAAAAGGCTAGCACCTGGGAGATATTCCGGGAAGGGTTACTCTTCGTCGCTGCCGCGGTGCATTTCGATCTGGTGATTGATGCCTTCTTCCTGTAACAGTTTCTGGATCGCGTTGATAAAACTGGCCGACTGCGAGTAAGAAGTATCGCGAAAGCGGATCGTGATCGCCAGTTCATCCGGGTCGAGATTTAGATGGAATTGTCCGGACGGTTTCAGGATCTTGCGAATTTCATTCCAGTCCGAGATGCGGTCGTCGGGCTCCTTGGACAGCGCGCTCTCGATAAAATCCGCAAGCCCGTCATCGATATCGGCAATATTTTTACGAATATCTGGCGGTTTCTGGTTGACCTGCATCTTCAACAGCTTTCCAAGGGTCGACGCGCTGAACGGCAGGCTGTTGGTCAGCATGTGAAATGCCATGACGGCTAACGCATAAATATCGGCGCGGCCGTCGAGTAAATCGCCGTTGATAATTTCAGGCGCAATGTAAGACGGCGTACCCTCGATGTTGACATCCTTGTCCTGCGGCGGACTCGCGATACCGAAATCGGTGAGCTTGATGTTGCCGTAGGCGTCTACAACGATATTCGAAGGTTTGATATCCCGGTGTACGATCCCCTTGTCACCGTGGTTGTGCGCGTACTGTAGTGCGCTTGCGACCTGCGACAGAATCTCTCGAGTCTCGGACAGGTCGAGCGCGCCTCTTTCCTTGAGTATCGCGGACAGATCCTGGCCGTGCAGCTTTTCCATGACGATGAAGCGGGTCGAAAACTCGTCGATGACTTCGAATACGTTGACGATGTTCGGATGGTTAAGACTGGCGATGGTTTTGGCTTCCTGTTCGAAGCGATCGCGGAACTTGTCGTCGAAGGCGAGCTTGTACTTCAGCATCTTGACCGCGACTTCGCGCTCCAGTTCCGGGTCCCAGGCATTAAATACGGTAGCCATGTTGCCTTCGCCGAGCTTGCCCCTGAGTTCGTACCTGCCGACCCGGTTGATGCCGCCGTTTTGCGCCATGCGGCTGGTCATCAACTGCGTCATGACCTCGGCAAAATCCGGGTGTTTCTCGATCAAATCCTTGAAATGTTTGTGATCCAGGTAAAACGCGGTGGTGTCGGTCAGCGCGACGATATCGGCGGAATAGGTGGAATTGATCAATAGCGAAATCTCGCCGACGACTTCGCCTTTCTTGAGCATGATGCGGCGCTTGATATCGCCCTGGATATCGGGGATCTGGACTTCGACCTTACCTTCGAAGATAAAGTAAATTCGATTCCCCATGTGGCCTTTTTCGACCACCATGTCGCCCGAGTTGAACCTGGCGATCTCGATGTGTTGGGCGATATCCTCGATTACTTCGATGTCGAGATCCTGCAGAATCTTGACGCCCGATAGTATTAATACGATCTCGTCGGTATCGATTGACATCCACTAAACCTGGTCGGAGTTGGCTGCTATCCGAACCGAGCACGGGTTCGGAGGGCGCAATCTTTAGCGCCACAAGTCACATATAGTTAAGATTCTAGAACAAACCAGGATTAAGTGGGGATGCGGCAGTCATGCCGCCATCGAGGGTATAGCATTGGCCAGTGGCGAAATCGGCCTCATCCGAAGCCAGCCACAGTGCAAGTTTGGCGATATCCCGGGGCTCGCCGAAACGTCCGGCTGGATGGCGCGCAAGCGCATCGGTTTTCGCCGCCTCGGGATTTTTGGCAACCGCGAACGCGGCGTCGGCCATGCCGGTCATGATCCAGCCGGGGCTGATCGCGTTGCAGCGGATCGCGGGTCCGTGGTCGACCGCGATCGAGCGCGTCAGCCCCTGCACGAAGGCCTTGGAGGCATTGTAAATAGCCATTCCAGGGTCCGCGGTCGATGCCGAGATCGAGCCGATGTTAATGATCGAACCACCTTGCGCCATGATCGGTATGCAGTCGCGACACAGCATGAACACGCCCCTGGCGTTGACGCCCATCAACAGTTCCCAGTCCTGGTCGGTGGTTTCGACGATAGTCTTTTCGATCTGCAGCCCGGCGTTGTTGACCAGGATCGAGAGCTCTCCAAACTCGGCGACAACGCGATCGGTCAGGGCATCGACGTCGGCTTTATCGGCGACGTCGGTTGTTTCCCACAACACTGCTTTCGGCAGGTCGCCGGGCCGCGGGCCGCGTCCGCAGGTCATTACCCGGGCGCCCTCGGCCACGAAACTGTCGACGATGGCGCGACCGATACCCTGGCGTCCGCCGGTTATCAGCGCGGTCTTGCCTTGCAGTCGGCTCATAGCTTCATCTGCTGGACCTGGGCGCTAAGACCACCGTCCAGTACCCAGAGTTGACCCGATGCATAACGCGCCTCGTCCGAAGCGAGCCAGTTGACCAGGTTGGCGATGTCGTCAGGTTCGCCATAGGTTCGCATCGGATGCACGTCGCGCACCGCCTGTTTAAGCGATTCGATATCGCCCGAGTCGCCAAAGAAGCTCTGCAACATCGGCGTGTTAACGTAACCGGGACAAATGGCGTTGACGCGAATGCCCTCCGGGCCATGATCGCAGGCCATGGCACGGGTTAACGCATGCACTGCGCCAGTGGTAGCGCAATAGGCGGCAAGCCCCGGATCGGCCATGTATCCATCGTAGGAGCCAAAATTGATTATGCTGGCGGCGTCCGATTTACGTACCAGGGGCAAGGCGTATTTCGAGGTTAGAAACATGCCGGTGACGTTGATGGCGAATATCCGGTTCCATTCTTCCAGCGTGGTGTCCTCGATTGTTTTCTCGATTTCGATGCCTGCCGCGTTGACCAGTACATCGAGCTTATCCCAGCGCTCGGCCAGCGCGGCGAAGGTCTGTTGGCAGCCAGATTCATCGGTCACGTCATAAGCCAGGAATTCGACCTGATCCGGCAAGTCGCCCTGTGGCGCCAGGTCGGCGGCAATAACCTGCGCGCCTTCACGCGCAAAACGCTCGCAAATCGCGCGGCCGATCCCACCGCAACCGCCGGTTACGAAGGCGGTCTTGCCCGCCAGCTTGCCACTCACGCTGCGGCCTCGCTGGCACGCTGATAAGCCTGCAGAATTAGCCCGTGAAAATGGTGCACCGCGTGTTCGCTGGCGCCGCTGCCGTCGATGTCAACCATGTAGCGCCCCGATTTGAACGCGGGGGTATTCATGCCACGCTGCACGCTCTCGACCAGGCCGATGTCTTCCGGTTGCAACACTTCGTCGATAAACCTGAGCGCTTCCTTTTCGGTGTCGTTGGGTTCGGCCGTTTCGAAAAAGAAATCGAACTCTTCCCAGGTTTCCTGTTCGTTGATCGGATAGAAACGCCATACCATGAAGTTGCCGCGGCCGGGATAACGCATCAGCGTGACATTGGGCCACAGGAACCATACCGCGTGGTCGGTAACGGTGGCCCCCGCGATGTCATAGGCCTGGTTGTCGCCGACGCGTGCCTTGGCCATGTGGCTGGAATAGATTCCATGCGTCTCGACCTTGTAGGTATCCATGTCGATCATCGAGCTGAAGCCCTTGTGCGCTACCGGGCAGTGGTAGCATTCGAGAAAATTATCGACCACGGCTTTCCAGTTCGCCTTGATGCGGTAAGTCAGACGGGTCGAAAAAGTCAGGTTGCCAAGGTCCGGTGCATACTGCATGATTTCCTGCGCCAGGTTGCCGGATTGCTCGGCCAGCGGGACGGCATCCGGGTCCAGGTTGACGAAAACCAGGTGGCAAAACACTTCGACCTGAACCGGATCGAGACAGATTTCCCGCTGATCGAAATTCTCCAGGTGCTCGGATCGCGGCGCGCGCGCCAGTTGTCCGTTCAGGTCGTATGTCCATGCGTGGTAGGGGCAGGTGATCCTTTTGGCCTGGCCTTCGCCGAACAGCAGCTCGTGTCCGCGATGTTTGCAAACGTTGTAAAATGCCTTGAGCTCGCCATCCTTGTTGCGCACAGCAACGATGCTCTGGCCTTCGATGCTCATGCTCATGTAGCTCCCCGGTTCGCGCAGTTTTTCCTCGTGGCACAGAAACTGCCAGCTACGATGAAAAACCTGTTCGCGCTCGATTTGCAGGAACCTGGGGTCTGTGTAGCAACGTGTATCGATCGAATGTGAACGGGTTGCGATCTCGTCGTAGCCTTCCCTGATTTGAGAGAGTTCACTACTGCTAAGCATTGCACTAGACATGGGTATCTTTCCTGGTTTGGCTGACTGATCGATACACTCAGATTAAGCGGTAAAATATCAGTTTGGCAGATCGAGTAAATACTGATTTGCGACATTTAAACACGAAAAGCTGGCGATATAGAGTCGGTACGCGCCATAATGATTGTTATCACAGGTAACGTTGGCGATCAGAAAATGAGTAGGAAATGACCGGGGTTGCCGGTAAGCAAAAACGACCACAGTGGCATTACGTACCCGAAGTTCCAGTTCAGGTATCGCCGTTGTTCAGAACCCCTTTCGCTCCGCTTGCGATACTCAAATGGATCGTCGCAGGCTGGTTTCCCGTTACCGAGCGGCTGATAATCCTGTTTCTCGCACTGCTGTCCTGGTTCTTTTTTCATCCCGCGCTGATTCGCTGCCAGGTGTTCCAGTTCGACTGGATCGCGCAGATCTTCATCCGCAACCTGTTATTGATGTTGCTGGTCGCCGGTGGTTTGCATCTTTATCTCTACGTTTACAAAAAACAGGGTGACGAGCGTCGTTACGACGCCAGACCGTTGGCTGAAAACAGCAAGCTGTTTACTTTTAACAAGCAGGTTTACGACAACCTGTTCTGGAGCTGCGCCAGCGGCGTCACGGTATGGAGCGCCTACGAGGTTTTGATGATGTGGGCGCTGGCCAACGGCTATGCGCCGGCGCTGGCCTGGCCAGGGGATATTCTATGGTTGCTGCTGTTGATTTTCCTGGTGCCGATTTGGGAAACGTTTTACTTTTACCTGATACACCGCATGCTGCACTGGCCACCGCTTTATCGCAGAGTGCATTACCTGCATCATCGCAACACCAATGTCGGGCCCTGGTCGGGATTGTCGATGCACCCGGTCGAGCATCTGATTTACCTCGGCTCGGTGTTGATTCACTGGATCGTGCCGTCCAACCCGTTGCTGATCATTTTCCACCTGCAGTATTTTACGCTATCCGCCGTGACCACCCATGCGGGTTTCGAAGGCATTGTCATCAATGGCAAGAAGCGGCTGGGGCTCGGCACTTTTCATCACCAGCTGCATCATCGATTCTTCGAGTGCAATTATGGCGGCCTGGAGATTCCCTGGGATAAATGGATGGGTTCGTTCCACGACGGCACGCCCGAGTCGCATCAGCAGTTTCTCGCCGGGCGCAGGGCAAGGTCTGCAGCCGGTAAAACCTGAAGCGCGCCCGGATCGAACCGAGCGGTCAGGTTTGGCTCAACGCGAAAACCGCCTGCGGCTCGTCGATGCCTTTCATCTGGTGCTCCCCGAGAAATTCGGTGGGCGTTTCGATCGATTCCGCAAACTTCCGAGAAAACAGGATGTTGCGGTCAAGCTCCTTGGTCAGCGATTCGAGTCGTGCGGTGCGGTTGACCGCGGGACCCATCACGGTGAAATCGAGGCGATCGGGGGCGCCGACGTTGCCATAGATCACCGCGCCGATGTTGAGCCCGACGCCGAACTGGATTTCCGGCAGTTTATGGCGCCGCCTTTGATGGTTGATGGTTTCGAGCGTCGTTTGCGCGTCGAGCGCCGCATCGATTGCCGCCTGGCACGCGGTCTGTCCGCACATTTTGTCATCGATAGGGAACACGATCAGCATCGCGTCA
>JAASSH010000030.1 GCA_021767985.1 Gammaproteobacteria bacterium
TCGAGAGGGGTAGCCGTAGCTGCTAGTACACCGTGGCACTTTTGTGATTATCGGGGACTTCCTGCGCTGCCAGATCAGCCCGTGTTTCTGCCTGCAGATTCTCCACTTCTGCACTGTGTTTCTCCCGCACCATACGATCGGCAACCATTCTGTCTGTGGTTTCTCGCATTTCCTCAAGTCGCTACGCCTCCAGCGCACCCAGTTGCGGTGCCTGGGCGTCAATGACCAGCTTTTCCACCACCACAGCCTCTGTTGGCAATGTGTCGAAAAATACGACTACACCGTTTTCATCAACCTAGTTGTAAACGGTTGCTGCGATGCCCGGTAGGCAAAATGTCAGCGAGAGCACGGGTACCCAAAGGACTCTGTGTGAGTGATTCATGCTGGAAAGTATAGAGCAAGCCTCTGTTACGCGCAGGCGCCTCGGGGTTGGTTGCAAATATGTGCAAGATGCCGGTAACGGTGTTGAGTCTTAGAGCCTGGCCTGCATCAATAGTTCCAGCCGACTATCGGGAAGCAGCACACTGCGTTCGAAGCGAAAGCAATCAAGCGTTTCTTGCAGCTGGCTCTGGCTCTGGGGCGCATAGCCTGGTACTGCGGTAGCCCTTTTTCCGAGACGTATTGTATCCAGTTGGCTAATGCTGTAGAGATGGTTGCACTGGGGGCTGCTGGTATTGTGAACCGAGAACGCGTGAGCCAGGCTGTCAGGTGTCAGGTGCGGGCGGAGCACACTAAGGAACGCCTCGGTGGTCTTTCTGTCCAGGAAGTTGAACAGGTCCCAAAAAAGGCAAATGTCGAATTCAGTCCCGGCTGGAATCGACAGGAGTTCTTCAAACTGGTGGTGCAGCGTAGGTGTATCTTCGGTGGTGACTATGGGCAGCTCCGAAAACAGGTCAATGAAGTGCAGCCTGCAGCGGTAATTGGCAAAGAAGTCCACCGTATCGGATAACGCTGGACCGACATGAAAAACAGTGAGGCGCCGCTCCTCGTCGATGTGATCGAAGAGGGCGGGCAATAACTTGGACGTTTGTATCGCGGACTTATCCAATAGCAGTGTCAAGGCCGCAGACGCTTCCGTTCCGTATAGCGCACCGCTGGCAATAAGTTATTTCCGTTAGCCGCTTTTGAGATCGAGAGCGGGTTTTTTGAGGTCATCAGCAGGGGAGTTGGCTGGTTGCTTGGCCGACAGCGGTGCTGCTCCAGTGGCCGCCGCGCTGGGATCCATGTCTATGCTGCCTTTAAAGTTAGCACCATCTTCCAGTGTTACCCGGGGTGCAACAATATTGCCGCGTACATTGCCGGATTTGGAAATGACCACGATTTCATTGGCTGAAATATCGCCAGTAACCTCGCCGTCAATCCTTACTTCCTTGGCGCGGATGTCGGCGTGCACGTTACCTGAGTCGCCAACGGAAACCTGGTTTCCATTCAGGTTGATTGTGCCCTCGACTTTTCCCTGGATATGCAGGTCTTCTTCGCCGGATACTTCGCCTTTAATACTGATGCTTTTTCCTATCATTGCGGCACTCCTCGCGGTAGCAGGTGTATCGGGAACTGATGGGGATGGAGATGTATCTGGTGCTTTTGCCGGCGTTTCAGCAGGCTTGTTTTTGGCTCGATCGAACATTGGAATCGCCACCGTTTCAAGACGTGGGTTAACCATGCTACCAGCCCGATGCTGGATTAACCAGCATGATCTGGCGAAAAATGATGTCTCTCTGAGACTATATATCTCGACAAAACCCTATACTTTTAATAGGGTATTTTCAACTACAAATCATGCCGCTATTAGAGATGAGCTAAATCAACCATTTTCATCCACCAATTTTTCTGCTAGGGGGATGTCCGCAGGCGCCAATTTATACGACAGAAGCTCTTCAAAAGGAGTCCACTCAACAAGATCATGAACGTACTGAATTCAGCGAAATTCTGGAAGAACCGAACAGAACTTGGCTCTTCCCAGAACAAGTCAATATTGGAAGCCCAACCGGGCACTATCACGAGGTCTATCGGACCTTCTCCAATAACTTGATAAGCGATGCTGATATCGCCACTCCACTTCGGGCGGATTTATTAATGTTTTCATGCCCAATGTCCCAGCGTTGCCCCAGAATTTCAGAGACAGTATACCGTAATCACAGAACGAATCTTTGGTGACTAAATCGACAAAACAGACCGTCAGATTTGATTCTTATCCTGACTTTCTAGGGGTCCGTTGTGGGTTTTTGCCGCCTGACTTGAAAATCTGAGCGTCCGGTTTCGAGAAAGATCAAAGTCTGAATTCCGATAGAAGATACAGGTTACATTTACAGTTTGTTTATCGTGGTCCGCAAATTGGGACATCCGAGGTATATGCGGTGTCAGTAATGGAACCTCTCTGGCGCATACTTCGCGTATCTTGAATTTCCGATCCGGGACCAGGATCCGTTGTCACCACTGTCGGATGCGCGATGCGGAGCATGGCAAGATTGCTGCTTGCGCGGGAATGACTCGATAGTAAGATAAGCCTTTCGAAACTATCAGGATCATCGCGATGGGCTGCCAGTATTTCGATCCCTGCGACAATGGGGCCGACGCTTACACCATAGCCATTCCCAAGTACACCTTCGGCCGCGGCTGCCTGCGCGAAGCGGGGGCACGCGCCGCCGGGCTCGGCATGACACGGGTGGGGCTGTTTACCGACCCTTTTCTGCGCGACAGCGCCTACGTCGCGACGGTGCTGGAATCGCTAGCGCAGGCCGGGCTCGATGTTGCCGTGTTCGACGAGATTACGATCGAGGCCGACGATGCCAGCGTCGAGCGCGGCGCTGCTTTTGTCGCCGAGGGCAATTTTGACGGCGTGGTCTCGGTCGGCGGCGGTTCGGTGATGGACACCGCCAAGGCTTCGATGCTTTACGCGCTCGATCCGCCCGACGAATTTCTGGACTACTTCGCGCCGCCGCTCGGCGCCGGCAGGGCGATGCCGCGCAAGCTGTTGCCGCACCTGGCCTGTGCCACGACCTCGGGTACCGGTTCCGAATGCACTTCGATATCGGTGCTGCGCATCAACGAGCTCGCGACCAAGTTCGTGCTCGCCAACCCGGTGTTGTTGCCGCAGGAAGCCCTGGTAGACCCGGCCTGCAGCGACACGCTGCCGGCAATGGTGGTCGCCTCGACCGGCTTCGACCTGTTGTGCCATGCGCTCGAGTGTTATACCGCGAAGGCCTATACCCGCTGGGACAAGATGGACGACCCTCTAAAACGGCCGCTGATCCAGGGTGCCAACCCGTGGAGCGACCTGGCGGCACGCAAGGCGCTGGAAATAGCCGGCGAGTATCTGGAGCGTGGCGTCAACAGCGCCGACGACCACGAGGCACGCGACCAGTTGATGTGGGGCGCATCGCTCGCCGGCATGGCGTTTGGTAACACCGGCACCCACCTCGGCCACGCGTTGTCCTACGGCGTGACCCACCTGATGCACGATGTCACCACCGAGGGATACCAGGTCGAATCGCCGTTCGTACCGCACGGCATCAGCGTTATCCTGTCGGCGCCGTCGATTTTCCGCTATACCGCGGAGGCCGCGCCCGAGCGGCATTTCGAGGCGGCGCAATTGCTGCAGTCGGATTTAAAAGGCGCCGGGGTGGATGATTCGGGCGAGGCGCTGGCCAAGCGGCTCATCGGGTTGATGCAAGAGACCGGAGCCCCGAACGGACTTGGTGGTGTTGGATTTGGTCCAGCGGACGTTCCAGCGCTGGCTGCATCGTCGGCGCGGCAGGTGCGCGCGATAAATAACTCGCCGCGCGAAACCAATCTCGTGGATATCGAGAATATTTACGCAGCCGCGATAAGCTACTAGATCCATTCATAATTTCCGCCACCAGCGGCACCAGGAAGACGAAGCAGGCGATCAGGAACAGCAGCCCGCCGATGAGGCTAACCGGGTCATCGGCGCGAATGCTCGCCGCCATGAAAAACAGCGCGGAAAAAATAAATACAATCCAGCCCCAGAGTTGAAAGCGATGGCTCGAAGCTTGCGACATGTTTGTACCTGAATGTGTAGTTGAATAAATAGATAATAAATTTTGATGCATAATCGAGTAAATCGATAAAATTTAAGGCAAAAACATAAGATTTACTTATTAATTTATTGGCAATTTTGACCTTCCCGATCGGGAAATATCGCGTTACTTTTTAATCTGACTGGTGCTAGCATTCAACGCCTGTAGCAATCGCAATGGCCCGGGAGTCCAGATGTTTGAAAACAGCTTAATGCAGCAAATTCGCGATCGTTTCTGCCACGTCGATACCTGTCCCTACCAGGGCCCCAGGATCTTTTTCGAGAACGCCGGCGGTGGGTTAACGCTGAAATCGGTGGTCGAGGTCAATACCGAGCTTGCCGGCATCCCGGATAACCAGGGGCGCGACAACCCGGCCTCGCACGAACTGGTGCGCATCATTGCCGAGGCGCGCGACAACATGCGGACTTTCCTCGGGGTTAAGGATGGGCCGGTGTTTACCGGCGAAAGCGGCACCGAGCTGATCTTCCGCATGGTGCGGGCGGCGGCGCTGGGATCGCCCGCGGGCGGCAACATGATCGGCAGCACGCTGGAGCACCCGGCGACCGTGAGCGCGAGCAAGCGCTGGTCGAAGATCGCCGGTAAGGAATACCGCGCGGCGGTGCACGATAACGAAACCGCGACCATTACCGCTGACGATTACGCCAGGATAGTCGATGCCGATACCCGTGTCGCGACCATTATTCACACCAGCCCGGTGACTGGCATGACGGTCGATATCTCCGCAGTGGTCAAAACCATTCGCGCGGCGTCGCCGGACTGCATCATCATTCTCGACGGTATCCAGCATGCGGCGCACGGTGGTTTGTCGGTCGACGACTACGACATTGACGGCTATGCGGTCTCGGCCTACAAGGTGTTCTCGCGGCATAACTACGGTTTCGCATGGCTCTCGCCGCGCCTCGCGACGCTGCCGCACGATCACCTCGACGGCACTCCGGACGATTTCTGGGAGATGGGCACGCGCGATACCTCGGCCTTCGCCTGTACCACCAAAGTAGTGGAGTATTTCGACTGGCTGGGATCGCATTTCACCGATTCCAAAGACCGGCGCACGCGCATACTGGCTGCAGGCAAGGCGATCGGCGAGCAGGAGCACGACCTGGTCGAACTGATGATCAACGGTAACGAGTCGCAGCGCGGCTTGCGCGCTATGTCAGAAGTCTACGTCATCGGCGGTCACGACAACCCTGCGCGCGAGGGCATGGTGTCGATTATCGTCGAGGGCAAGCCCTGCGCCGAAGTGGTTGCCGCGCTGAACGCGAAGGGTATTCGCACTCACGTGCGCAAGGCAGATTACTTCTCCGGCAATATTCTCGAGCCGCTGGGCCGGCCGACCTGTATCCGGGTTTCGATGTGCCACTACAACACCGACCAGGAAGTGCTCACCTTTTTGCGCGAACTCGAAGCCATCGTCAGGGCCCACGCCGAAGCCAGCGCGGCCTGAATGAGAACGCATGCACAGGCGGTAGTCATCGGCGGAGGCCTGGTCGGTTGCTCGATTCTTTACCATTTGACGAAGCTCGGCTGGACCGACGTGGTATTGCTCGAGCGCGATGAACTGACCTCGGGTTCGACCTGGCACGCGGCCGCGGGTATCCATGGGCTGCACGACCACAACAATATCTCGAAGCTGCAGTACTACACCATGCAGCTCTACGAGGACCTGGAAAAGGAAACCGGGCAGGGCTGCGGTATTTTTCAGCCGGGTTCGCTGTACCTCGCGCAAACCGCCGACCGCGAACACCAGCTGCGCATGCAGGCCGCCAAGGCGAAGTACTTCCAGGTCGAGTTCCACGAACTGTCGCGCGACGAGGCGGAGCGCATGCACCCGCTCGCCAATTTCGACGGTATCCGTTGCATCATGTACGAACCCGACGGCGGCAATGTCGATCCGTCGGGCGTGACCCACGCTTATGCCAAGGGAGCGCGGCAACGAGGTGCAGAGGTGCATCGATTCACTCCCGAGATCGCCACACGCCAGCGGGCCGACGGCGGCTGGGACGTCGAGACCGACAAGGGCACGATCCAGGCCGATGTCGTGATCAATGCGGCCGGCCTGTGGGCGCGGGAAGTCGCCGCGATGGCGGGGATCGAACTGCCTCTGATGCCGCTCGAGCACCAGTACTTCGTGACCGAGGCCATCCCCGAAATCGAGGCCCTCGATGATCGCCTGCCGCTGATCGCCGATCGCGACGGCGAATACTACCTGCGCCAGGAAGGGCAGGGGCTGCTGGTGGGCGCCTATGAAAAAGACGGACGCTACTGGGCCGAGAACGGCACGCCGATGGACTTCGGCCACGAACTCCTCGACGAAGACCTCGAGCGCATCGAGGAAAATATCCTGCGCGCCTTCGAGCGCATCCCGGTGCTGGCGGAGGCCGGCGTCAAGCGCGTCATCAACGGTCCGATGATCTGGTCACCGGACAGCTCGGCGCTGATCGGGCCGGTGCCCGAGTTGCAAAACTACTTTTGCTGCTGCGGTATTATCCCGGGTTTTTCGCAGTCCGGCGGGCTCGGCCTGACCATGGCGCAATGGATCGTCGAGCGTGAACCGGAGATGGACCTGTTTCCGTGGGACCTGGCGCGTTTCGGCGACTGGGCGACGAAGGCCTTTACCCGGGCGCGCACGCTCGACCAGTATTCGCATCGCTTCAAGATACATTTCCCCTACGAGGAGCGTGCCGCGGGCCGGCCGATCAAAACCCGCCCGGTTTACAAGTTACAGAAGAGCCAGGGGGCCGTGTTCGGCCTCAGTTACGGTTACGAGCATCCGCTTTGGTACGCGCCCACGGGCATGGAGCCGGTCGAAACCTACGGCTTCGAGCGCCAGAACTGGTTCGAACCGGTCGCCGCCGAGTGCCGCAGGCTGCGCGAGGCGGTCGGGATTATCGATGTATCGAATTTTGCCAAGTACCGCGTTCGCGGCGCCGGCGCCGCGGATTACCTCGATCGACTGGTGGCCAACCACGTGCCGACGGAAATCGGCCGCTCCTGCCTGACGCCGATGATCGGTTTGCGCGGAGGCATCGCCGGCGACTTCACCATCACCAGGCTCGATGACGACGATTTCCTGATGATCGGCTCGGGGATCGCCGAGCGTTATCACCAGCGTTATTTCGAGATGGTCGATAAGGACGATACGGTCAGCTTCGAGTCCCTCACCAAGGCCTGGGGCGGCTTTAACGTGGCGGGCCCGAACGCGCGCGAGTTACTTGGGCGGTTGACCGACGCCGACCTGTCCAACGACGCCTTTAAATTCATGCACAACCGTAAAATCAGGGTGGCCGGCATCGATGCCGTTGTGCTCCGCGTCTCGTTCAGCGGTGATCTTGGCTGGGAAGTCTACGTGCCGCTCGAGCACCAGCTCGAGCTTTACCAGGCGCTGCTCGACCAGGGTGCCGATCTGGGTGCGGGGCCGGTGGGTAGCCGCGCGCTGTTGTCGCTGCGTGTCGAAAAAGGTTACGGCAGCTGGAGCCGCGAGTATTCGCCCGAATACTGGCCGCAGGAAGTGGGCCTCGATCGCCTGATCAAGCTCGACAAGCCGGAATTTCTGGGCCGCGACGCCTACCTTGCGATCAAGGACAAACCGCCGCGCGAAAAGCTGGTCGTGGTCAGGGTCGAAACCAGTAATGCCGATGCCAACGGCGGCGAGCCCGTGTTTTTGACCGACGGCACGCCGGTTGGGCGCGTCAGCTCGGGTGCATACGGGCATAGCGTCGGCGCCTCGATTGCGCTATGTTTTGTTAAGACCGATTACGCGGTTGCCGATACCGAACTCGACATTGCGATCCTCGGTATCCCGCATCGCGCCGTGATCCTGGAGAAACCGCCATTCGACGCGAAAGGCGAACGTTTGAGAGCATAGATATGGCTAGTAATCCGTACTCGATTCCCAATCCCAAGGTCGATCCCGCCCGCAGGCCGGCGATGCGCCCGGACAACACCCCGGACGACAACGACCGCATCGAGATCGGCCCGACACCGCTGGCCTACGCCGAGTGGGAAACGGCGGGCCTGCAATGCCCGGACCTGCCGGCGATGCGACAGTACCGCCTCGATCGCATCGTCGCCGGCCTGGTCGAACGCGACCTCGATGCCGTGCTGCTGTTCGACCCGCTGTCGATTCGTTACGCCACGGATACCACCCACATGCAATTGTGGAACGCGCATAATCCGTTTCGCGCCTGCATGGTAACCGCCGACGGCCACATGGTGTTGTGGGAGTACGGTGGTTACGCCTACCTGTCGGAATACAACCCGCTGGTACGCGAGGTACGCTTCGGAGCGTCTTTTTTCTATTTCGCCACCGGGCAGCGCACCGAGGAAAAGGCCGAACTGTTCGCCGGCCAGGTCGTCGATCTGTTACAGGAACGCGTCGGCGCCGGGCGCCGGGTCGCGGTCGACAAGATCCAGATTGCCGGCTTGCGCGCGTTGGACGAAGCGGGCGTAGAGGTCATGGACGGCGAAGAATTGATGGAACGCGTGCGCTCGATCAAGGGCCCGGACGAAATCCTGGCGATGCGCTGTGCGATTCACGCCTGCGAGGCGTCGATCGCCGAAATGCGCGAGTTGACGCAGCCCGGCATGACCGAAAACGATGTCTGGGCCGAACTGCATAAAAGTAATATTCGGCGCGGCGGCGAATGGATCGAAACCCGTATCCTGTCCACCGGGCAGCGCACCAATCCCTGGTTCCAGGAGTGCGGGCCGCGCATACTCGGCAATAATGAAATCCTCGCCTTCGACACCGACCTGATCGGCTGCTACGGCATGTGTACCGACATTTCGCGCACCTGGTTCATCGGCGACGGGCAACCGACGCCGCGGCAAAAGGATATGCACAAGCTGGCGTACGAGCACATCATGACCAACGCCGATATCGTCAAGCCGGGGATGACGTTCCAGGAATTGACCGAGCAGGGCCATCATCTGCCCGACAAGTATATTCCGCAGCGCTATGGCTCCAAGTTTCACGGGGTCGGGCTGTGCGACGAATGGCCCGCGATCAAGTACCCGATCGACTGGGAAGAACGCGGTTACAGCGGCGTGCTCGAGCCCGGTATGATGCTTTGCGTCGAAGCCTATGTCGGCGAGGTCGGCGGTCCGGACGGAATCAAGCTGGAAGACCAGGTCCTGGTGACCGAGGACGGCTACGAAAACATGGTAGTCTGCCCCTTCGATCCCTTATTGATGGCCGAATAATTTTGGGTCAGAGTAAAAACTGGTATTAGAAACGTTTGTTAGAATGTAACGAATAGTTTTTACTCTGACCCAAAATTACATGGCTAACCGAGTAGCGACGGGTGACATAACGTGAACATTTTATTTATAACTGCCGATCAATGGCGCGGCGAATGTTTGTCGGCGCTGGATCATGCTCATGTCAGGACGCCCAACCTGGACGCGCTGGCGCGTGAAGGCGTTCTGTTCAGGAGCCACTTCGCCCAGGCGACGCCCTGTGCGCCCAGCCGGAGTTCGATGCATACCAGTCTGTACACGCAGAGTAACCGCTGCGTGGTAAACGGCGCGCCGCTGGACAGTCGCTTTACCAACTGGGCGCTGGAAATGCAGGCCGCCGGGTTCAAGCCTTCGTTGTTCGGCTATACCGATTCCGCGATCGACCCGCGCGGGCTCGATACCGACGATCCGCGCCTGAGGCACTACAGCGAACCGCTGCCCGGGATAGAAACCTACACACCGATGGTCGATGAAGTCGCGGCCGAATGGGTCGACTACCTGCGCACCAGGGGTCACGCGATGCCGGAGCGGCCGTGGAGCCTTTACTCCACGCTGGTCGAGGGCACGGACTGGGCCGACGGTGGCGAGCGCGTGTTGCCGATGGCGATGAGCAAGGAAGACCA
>JAASSH010000270.1 GCA_021767985.1 Gammaproteobacteria bacterium
CCAGGTGGCGTTTGTTGACCGGGATATCCACGGGTTCGCAAACGATGCCGCCGGAGTGATGTAACCACGGAATGGTTTGATGCAGCTTTACCAGGGTGTGGAAATCGTCGAGCGTTGCATAGCGTCGCCCCTCGTCGAGGTTGTGAATATAGGGTGGGCCCCAGGATGGCGCCAGCACCGTGTTGTCGGCACCGAGTACGACACTGTTTTGCGCATTGCGCGCGTGCTGTGTAAAGCAGCCAGGCGCAGTGGCCTGTACGATTGTGCGGCACATGCCGGGTTCGAATCGAACCCGATTGCCCTGAACATCGGCGCCGGCATTGCGCCAAAGATCGAGCAATTCGTCATCGTCGTGAAACTCCATGCCGACATCCCGCAGGATTGCTTCGGCATTCTGCTCGATCAGGCACAGGCCTTCCTCGGACAGAATATCGAAGGTTCCGATTTGTCGCTTGATGTAAGGCGCGCGTGCTTGCGTCGCTCGGTCGCGCCGCTGCTGTTTTCGATTTCGTCCGCGCTCGCTTCGTGCCCTCATCTGTTGCAGGCTCCGGGGGGAATTGCTTTCTTTTGTTAATATTCGGATAATAATCAGAATTATGATGAACGTCCAACATTTTAAATGAATCCGAACTTCCAGCGTGACCGGCGCGAAATTCCGGTGCGTATGAACCAGGCCGAGAACCGGCGGTTTCGACGCCAGAGTCTGCTGCGGGCTGCGATCGCAACCGTTGCACGTTACGATATTCAGGGTGCCACGGTCGAACGGATCTGCGCGGAAGCGGGCGCTTCGCGTGGATTGATCGCGCACTATTTCGAATCGAAGGAAGAGCTGCTGCTGGCCGCGCTCGAAGACTGGTTTCAAACCGCCATAAAAATAAAGCGCAAGATTGCCAGGGATAAGTCTCTTTCTGCCGAGCAGCGGATCAGGCAGATTGCAGCGTCGAATTTTACCGCGCCCTCATACAGCTGGGAGAATGCCGCGGCCTGGCAGGCTTTTACCAACGCCAGTCGCTACAACCCTGCCTACGCCGATTCGATTCGATCCGCCAGTCGCAAGGTGCGACGCCTGTTGAAACCCCTGTTCAAACGGGCAGCCCGGAAACACAAGCTGCAGATTAAGGCGGGCTTTGCCGCCAGCAGCCTTTATGTACTGATTGACGGGCTGTGGAACAGTCTCGCGACGGGAAAGGACGATTTGAAGGTCAGCAGTGCACGCAAGATCTGCGATAAGTTTGTCGATGGCTGGTTTGTCACACATCGATGAACCGTTGATACTGTATACATCCTCTACAGGAACTTGAAATCATGAGCGATAATTTTTCTGCGGGCAACGAAACGATCAGCACTGACTGGAACACAGACGCCATTGTCGAGCGCCGCAACCGGTTTTATTCAGCGTCGCAACGCAAGTTCGTTCCGTACGAGACGCCGCTGATCTTCCATCATGGCAAGGGTCAATACCTGTGGGATGAAGCGGGTAACAAGTACATCGATTTGCTTGGTATGAACGTGTGCATTTCGGTCGGGCATGCTCACCCGGAGGTGGTGCTTGCGGTGCAGGAACAGGTCGCCCAGCTCACCCACTGTACGACGATGTTCTACCATCCGGTGCCGGCGCAGTATGCGGAAGAGCTGGTAGCGACGATGCCCGCGGGCGAGGACTGGGTGGTTCATTTCACCAACAGCGGCGCCGAAGCAATCGATCTGGCACTGATGATGGCGCGCACCCATACCGGTAACCACGACGTACTGGCACTGCGCAACAGCTATCACGGCGCCACTTTCGGAGCCCAGAGCATTACCGGAATCGCCGGTTTTCGGCATGCGGTCGGGCTGCCGGGGGGTGTGGCCTTCGTTGCCGAGCCCAATCAGTATCGCGGTGCCTACGGTGAGGGTGTGACAGCCTATCTCGACGATATCGAACGCAGCATTCAGACGGCTACCAGCGGACGGCTGGCTGGCATCGTAATCGAACCGGTTCAGGGCTATGGCGGCATCGTCTCAATGCCGGATGGCTATATAGCCGGAGCTGCCGAGCGCGTCAGGGCTGCCGGCGGGCTGCTTATCATCGACGAAGTGCAATCCGGTGTCGGCCGTACCGGTAATCACTTCTGGGCCTTCGAGGGTCATGACGTAGTGCCCGATATCGTGGTTATGGCGAAGGGCATTGGCAACGGCATTCCGCTTGGAGCGGTCGTGGCGCGGCGTCATGTCGCCGAGCCGATGGCAGAGAAATTCCTGTTCCATACCTACGGTGCCAATCCCACGGCCTGTGCGGCCGGGCGCGCGGTGCTCAAAGTCTTTCGCGATGAAGCGCTGCAGGAAAACGCGCGTACCGTCGGTGCGGCGCTAAAGGCCAGGCTGTCCGAATTGCAGGACAGGTACGAGGTGATTGGAGACGTGCGTGGACGCGGTTTGATGCTGGCAATCGAACTGGTCAAAAATCGCAGCACCCGTGAACCCGATCCGGAAACCACCGCCCGCCTGTTCGAAGAAACGCGTCGCCAGGGTCTGGTGCCCAGTAAGTCGGGGCCATATCGAAGCGTGCTGCGAATGGTCCCGCCATTATGCCTGTCACTCGACGATGTCGACGCGATAGCCGACGGATTCGAGCGCTGCTTCGCCCGGGTTTGAAGCGGATTTCCGAGACTGTTATAGCGGCCCCCGGTTCAAATCAGGGCCTGGCCACCATTTTTCCAACGGTTCGAAGTGCAATCTCTCGATTTAATATTGTCGATCCGAGGCCGGCGGGTTTCCAAAAACCTGCCGATAGGCTCGACTGAAGGCTGAACCGTCCGAGAAACCGGTCATCCCGGCTATCTGTGCAATACTAGGTTTCGTCGTTAACATTGCGGACAACAGGCATGAACTCGTCACTCAAGAAGGAATCCGAACAGCAGGCTCGTGAAAGCCTTGCCGCCCTTTACCGAATACTCGATCGCTACGGTATGTCCGATCTCGCAAACCAGGAGGTGGGAGCGCGTATCGGTGATAACCCGAATCATTATCTGATTCACCCCTACGGTAGTTTTTACGACGAATTGACAGCCTCTGCGCTGGTGAAAATCGATCAGAACGGGCAGCCGTTAGAGGCGAGTCCGTGGTTGAATGATGGTGGCCAGAATCTCGCCAGGTGGATATTTGGCGCGCGCGCGGAGGTTAACTACTTCGTACACGGACATTGCGAAAACGTTATGGCGGTATCGGCAACCGAGGATGGGCTGCTGCCGCTCTCGCAGGCCGCAATCTATCTCGGACACCTGGTGGGTTACATTGATTATGCTTTCACCGAGGATGATGAATTCGGAGATAAATTTATGTCATGCATCGCTGCACATGACATCCTGATCAGCCATAACCACGGTTACTATTGCCTGGGGCGAACCGCACAGGAAGCGTTCTTCCGGGCTTACTACCTGCGACAGGCCTGCGAGGTACAGATCAAGGCGCTTTCCATGGTGGGTGGCGACCGCGACAGGTTGCGCCTGGTAAACCCCGATCGAGAAGCCGGTTACCGTGACGCGATGTATACCTCTGACGACTACAACTATGACGGCGAAACCGAATGGCAGGGCTTGTTACGATGGTTGGACAGACAGTCTCCGGATTACAGGCTGTGATATGGACGCCATCGAGCCCATGCCCTGGACGCCGGATTTTGAAAGCTATCCCTGCGATGTTGCCCTGCAACGTACCGAGGTGGCAAATGGATATATTCGTCTTTTTTGGGAAGATGGTCGGAGCAATAAGTATGACGTCTTCCTGTTACGCGAAAACAGTCCCGACGACCAAACCATACACTTCCAATCGCGCGAGATGCTGATCTCGCCACTTGATATACCGCAGGATTTGCAGGCAGTCTCGGCAGACCTGGATGAAAACGGCGCGTTACAGGTTGTTTGGTCGAGCGGTGAGCAAAGTCGCTATCATCCCGGTTGGTTACGGGCTCATGCCTGGTTCGACGATGGTGAAAATACGCCTGCCCTGCCGGCGGTGACCGAATGCCGCCATTGGCAGGCCGATACCATGTCTGAACCACCGAGCTTTTGCGGCTCAGAGGTACTGGAAAAAGATGCGCAGCTGCTGAAATGGCTGGAGGCGCTATCCTGTTTCGGTATTGCTCGTTTGCGCGGTCTTCCCGATCAGGACGGTCTGTTGGAGCAATTGGTCAATCGTATCGGCCCCGTTCGTGAATCCAATTTTGGGCGGCAGTACGTGCTCGAAGTAAAGGACGATCCTGATTCCAATGCATTTACATCGGAAGCCCTGTTGCAGCACATCGACATGCCAACGCGTGAATGCCCGCATGGCTTGCAGTTCCTGTTTTGTCGCACCAATAC
>JAASSH010000271.1 GCA_021767985.1 Gammaproteobacteria bacterium
CCCTGCCGATGGATATGGTTGAGACAACGACCAACGCCGGGCTCGTGCACTTCGACCCCAATATAAAGACTATCCGGGTCGGCTGCCGCCCTGCTGATCAGAGCATCGCCATTGCCGATCCCGATTTCAAGCTTGAGCGCCTCGAATCCCGCGGGCAATTCAGGCACCGCATGCTCAAATTCGATACCGTATTTCGGCCAGTAATGGTCCAGCGCGTGACGCTGTGACGGCGTGATTCGGCCGCTGCGACGGACAAAGCTTCTAATGGATCGTGTTTTCAGGTCGTTAACAGACATTGTGACGCGTTTCGCAACTCGTAGAGCGTTGATTTAAGCGGATTTTACCGCTCAGTACCGTTTATCGGTGCTTTTTCATATCTTATCTTCTTTAAGCGGACTTTTTTCGCGATTGAATTAGGATACAAGCATGAAAAAGAATTCAGGTTTTACCTTACTAGAGCTATTGCTCACGCTGATGTTGATCGCGGTTGTTACGGCATTCGCGATTCCGTCGATGACGGAGTTCTCCAAGAACGATCGTCTGACCACCAACATCAACAGCATGATCGGCCACCTGGCCTACGCCCGCAGCGAAGCGGTCAAACGCAGCTCGCAGGTTTCCATGTGCGTCAGTAACGACACCGATACCCCTAACCCGAGCTGTACCGCCGGCAACTGGGAAGACGGCTGGATAGTTTACATCGATGCGGATGGAAGTGGCACCTTTGACGCTGCCGAAGAAGTGATCAAGGCGCACGGGCCGCTCGAAGGTAACAACAGGTTGACACCGGTTGGCCTGGGTACCCAGATCACCTACGACAATCGCGGATTTCTCTCGGGTAACACTGGCAGCCTGCTGTTATGCGACGAGCGCACTGGCCCCCACGGTAAAACGATAAGGATTACCACCACCGGTCGCGTCAGAATGGAGATTGATTCCGCATGTTAAAGCTTAAACAATCACAACAGGGCTTAACCCTGGTCGAAGCCATGATCGCGCTACTGGTGATTTCGATTGGCCTGCTTGGCATTGCGTCACTGCAGCTTACCGCAATGAACCAGAACGCCAGTTCGCTCAATCACAGCCAGGCGGTGTGGATCGCTTATAACATGTCGGATCGCATTCGCGCCAATATCTCCCAGTTCGATAACTACAACGGTATCGACACCACCAATAATTATGCACAGGATTGCATGGCGCCGGCTACTTGTTCCAACGCGCAAATGCGCGAATCCGACGCCGCCGACTGGTCGACCATGATAGCCAACCTGCCCGGCGGTCGCGGAATAATCACCAACAACGCCGACGGCCTGCTGGTTACGGTCATGTGGGATGACGAGGGTACCGGCGCAAACGGCACCAACTGCGGTCCCGATCCGGATATCGATTTAACCTGTTACACACTGGCGGTGGCGCAATGAATCGCTTAAACAAACAAGTCGGTATTTCGCTGGTCGAAATCCTGGTCGCCCTGGTGATCAGCCTGTTCCTGCTGGCGGGCATTGTGCAGGTTTATACCGGCAACAAGACAACTTTTAAATTTACCAACGCACTGGCCGAAATCCAGGAAAGCGGGCGTTTCGCGCTCGACACCATCAGCCAGGACCTGCGTCTGACCTCGGAATGGGGCTGCATCAAGTTCGATCCGGACGATACCGACAATGTCAATAACACGCTCGACGCCGCGACGGTTCCCGGATACGACTCGGATTTTCACGATTTCACTGGCGAAGACGGTATCACCGGTACC
Source organism: Gammaproteobacteria bacterium (assembly GCA_021767985.1). Classification (GTDB taxonomy): domain Bacteria; phylum Pseudomonadota; class Gammaproteobacteria. The sequence continues at coordinate 1,751 of JAASSH010000271.1, forward strand.
AACAACACCGGGCTCAACGGCTCCGATGTGCTGACGATTCGTGGCGGTAAGCCGGGCCAGACCAATGTCGAGAGCCCGTTTTATCCAGCGACCCAGCGGCGGCTTACCACGGACGCGATCACCAGCATCGGCGTCGGGGATATCGTGCTGGTTGCGCGCTGCGGGGCCAACGATCTGTTGATCGAAGAGGAAGCGGATATCCTGCGGGTCACCGCTTCGCTGCCGATTACCGGCAATACCCAGCGCGACCTGACCTTTTCTGCCGACAAGATCCAGCAGTACGAAAACGACGCCATGGTAATCGAGCTGCAGACCGTCAATTACAGTATCGCGGCTGGCGCCAGTGGCGAACCGGCGCTGTTTCGGCAGGAATTCAACAATCCGCCCGAGGAACTGATCGAGGGCGTCGAAGATATGCAGGTACTGTACGGCGTCGATACCGATAACGATCAGTTTCCGAACCAGTACACGAGTGCCGACGCGGTTGCCGATTTTGACGATGTGGTGTCGGTTCGGATCATGCTGCTGGTGCGCTCGATCGACGACTTCGTTACCGAGGATCCACAGACTTACACCTTTAACGGTGTCACAACCACCCCGGCCGATCGCAGGATGCGCCAGGTATTTTCGTCGACCATCGCGTTACGCAATCGCATAGGTTCATGAGCATGATTAACAGCAAACAGAAACAGCAAGGTGTTGCACTGGTTATCAGCCTGATCATCCTGGTCAGCCTGACCATGATCGGCCTGACCTCGATTCAGCGCACCACGACCGACCTGGCGATGGCGGGCAACCAGCGCGAAACCGGGTTGATGTTCCAGGCCGCCGAGATGGGCCTGATAACGGCCGAGGATTTCATCGAGGCCTCGACCACCAACGCGGATTTCGACAATCCGGCACTGGGCCTGTTCGAGGTGCGCGCCAACGATCCCACCTATTTCAGCCCGAATTATTTCGATGCCAACGCATGGACCAATGCATCGCAACAGGCGGGAACTTCGCTCGATGCCTTCGAACAGCCGCGCTACATGATCGAATACCTCGGCGACCGCTCACAAAATCCGCTCGCCTCGATCAATATCGGCGGCTACGGAACACAGCAAACCGGTCGCATCGCGTCGATCTACCGTTCGACCTCACGAGGTGTAGGCCTGACCGGCAATTCGTTCCGTTACGTACAGTCGTACTTTGGCAAAGACAAGCCATAAACTTATTTTTCAGGATGAGTACCATGTTTACTAAAAAACGATTCAAGGAATTCACGGTTATCGTCGCAAGCACGATACTGAGCCTCTCCACCCTGCAGTCGGCTTACGCCGCGCCGGGCCCGCTCGCCACCGCGCCGCTGTTCCTGTCAACCATCGTCGAACCCAACGTGTATTTCACCGTCGACGACTCGGGCAGCATGGACTGGGGACCGATGATGACGAACGGCACCGCCGGTATCGCCACGGCGAGCGGCCTGCCGATCATCGACGGCGACGACCGCGCCTACTACGCGCCGAGCCTGCCACGGCTTTATACCAGCCGCGGTTACATGCCGCCGTCGTTCAACGATCTCGACACGATCGAGATCAGAAACAATCCCGATCCGAATGAAAAGAATCTGGTTGAAGCCTGGATGGAAGTCGAGATGGCGGAATGGGACCGCAGCTGGGTCGCGCGCACGCACCTGGGCAACCTGAACTATTACAACCCCACGATCACCTATGAGCCGTGGCCCGGCACCAATCCCGACGGCACGCCTTTATATACCGATGCCGATCCGACCAATGCGCTGATGGACCCGTTCAATCCCGGCGGTAGCAGCGTCGATTTGACCGCGACCTATAGGTATACCAGTCAAAGTTTCAGCGTTCCGGGAAATGATCCCAATTTCAGAAACAACGACTATTACATCCCGACCTATGTCGTCTGGGAAGACGATATCAAGATTCCTTACAAGGCGAACCCGCTCGACGCCGAGCTTGGTGGCGGTCCGCGCCCCCAGATTCTCGACGACACCAACGGTGACGGTCGGGTCGACTCCGACGACGGCGCGGCGGCGGTCCCGAACGGCGTCATCGACATCGACGACGGTCGCCGCGAGGTCAGGATCGCGGCCGGTACGCCCGAAATGCAGAACTTCGCCAACTGGTTCCAGTACCACCGCTCGCGCATCAACGCGACCAAGTCCATCATCGGTACCACGATCAATAACACCGACGCGTCGCGTATGGGTATGCGCCTGTTCAACGACGGCATTATCGAAGATTCGAACGGAAACGATATCCCGATCGCCAGCATGGGCGACGCGGCCAAGAAACGCCTGCTGCTCGAATCCTTTTACGATTACAATATTCCCGGGCAGGGCACGCCGATGCGCCGCGCGCTGCGCAACACCGGTAATACTTTCGACGATAACCCCGGCCCGATTCTACAAGCCGACCAGGGCGGCGAATGCCAGCAAAACTTCAACATCCTGATGGGTGACGGTTTCTGGAACGGCGGTAATCCGTTTGTCGGCAACACCGATGTCGACGGCGGTGCCTACGTCACCCCGTTCGATGGCAACGCGGCGCAGTCGAACGACGGCGGCAAC
>JAASSH010000272.1 GCA_021767985.1 Gammaproteobacteria bacterium
GCCGCCAACATCGCGATGAACCGCGACGACGTCGAGTTTTTGCGCGGACTGGAGGCGCAGGCCTGGACGGTGATGGCGGCGCTGCTGCTCCTGACCCTGGTCGCGCGCCAGGTTCGCATCTGGGTGCAGTCACGCCAGGGTACTTATAGTGTTACCCACGCCGATGGCAGTAAAATCAGGGCCCTGCAGGGGGTGTCACTGCTCGAGGCGTTGCGCAACGCGCGCATTCCGCACGCGTCAGTATGCGGCGGCCGCGCTCGTTGCACCACCTGCCGGGTGCGGGTCGGTAGCGGCCTCGACCAGCTCGATCCGCCCAATGAGCTGGAAGCGCGCGCGCTGGCGCGTATCAAGGCCGGCAAGGAGATTCGCCTGGCCTGCCAGTTGCACCCCAGTTCGGACCTCGCGATCACGCCGCTGGTGCTGGCGAACCAGCCGCTCGGCAGCACGCTGCACGCCGGCGGGGTGCAGGGGCACGAAGAATACGTGGTCGCCATGTTCGTCGACATGCGCGGTTCGACCAACCTCGGCGAACGGGTGCTGGCCTACGACGTGGTTTTCATCCTGAACCGCTTCTTCACCGAGCTCTCGAGTGCGCTCGGCGACTCGCACGGGCATTACGCGCAATTCGCCGGCGACGGCCTGATGGCCCTCTACGGCCTGGACCCGGCGCGCAAAGAACAGGCCTGCCGCGACGCACTCGACGGCGCGCGTGAAATGTTCCGCCGTATCGATCAGTTGAACCAGCAGTTGCAGCGCGAATTCGGTGAAACCGTGCAAATGGGGATCGGCATTCACGGCGGCGAGGCTATCGTCGGCACCATGGGTCCACCGAAAACGCCGCTGTTGACCGCGGTCGGCGATAACATCAATATCGCCGCGCGCCTCGAGGCGCAAACCAAGGCGATCGGCTGCGACCTGATCGTGTCGGTGGAAACACTGGAACGGGAAGCAATTGCTTACCCTGGCGAGCGGGTTCGAAACCTAGAAGTGCGCGGTCGCGAAAACCACGTCCGGGTTTGCACTTTGAATATCGACAGCCTGCCATAAGCCGGCATCGGTTGATCGAACCCGGCCCGATCTTTGGTTATCATAGCCGGCGTCAAACGAGGATTAGTCATGCAGCAAAGAGAATTAGGGCCATTTACCGTTTCAGCCATCGGCCTTGGCTGCATGAACGTCTCGATGGGTTACGGCCCGCGTATCCCGGACGACGAGGCCGGCAGGCTGTTCAATGCCGCGCTCGACCAGGGATATACCTTTCTCGATACCGCATCGCTGTATGGCCTGGGGCACAACGAGAGCCTGATCGGTAGCTACCTGGCCGCGCGCCGCGACGAGTACGTGCTCGCCAGCAAATGCGGGTTTTCGCGCACCGAGGACGGTAAAACCGTCATGGACGGCCGTCCCGAGGTGCTGATCCAGACCTGCGAGGACAGCCTGCGACGGCTGAACACCGACGTCATCGACCTCTATTACCTGCATCGCATCGACCCGAAGGTGCCGGTCGAGGACAGCGTCGGCGCGCTCGCGCAACTGATCGAACAGGGCAAGATCAGGACTATCGGGCTGTCCGAAATCAGCGCCGACAGTCTGCGGCGCGCGCACGCGGTACACCCGATCACCGCGGTGCAGTCCGAGTACTCGCTGTGGACGCGTACGCCGGAACGCAAGATGCTCGCTACCTGCGTCGAGCTCGGCGTCGGCTTCGTGCCGTTCTCGCCGCTGGCGCGCCAGTTCCTGACCGGCAAGTCGCCCGACGTCACGCAGGTGCTCGAGGACGATATCCGCGCGACCATTGCCCGGCCGCGCTTCGAGCCGGAAAACTTCGCGCAAAACCAGCAGTTGCTGATCCCGTTCGGCGAGATCGCAAGGCGTAACGGCTGCAGCATGGCGCAGCTCGCGCTGGCCTGGCTGCTGGCGCAGGATGGCGGCCTGATTCCGATCCCCGGCACCAAGCACATGGACTGGATGATCGAAAACGCCGGCGCCGCGAACATCGAGCTCGACGCGGCTACCGTCGCTGAACTCGACGCGCTGATCAACGAGGACACTGTCGCCGGCTACCGCTACACAGATGCGCTGATGAAATCCACCGACTCGGAAAAGGACTGGCCGCGATGAAACTGAATGCCGAAGAACAGGCGATGCTCGCCGGCGAGCTCGGCGAGCCGCGGCGCTGGGCGATAGAGCACATGATGCGCGTCGGGCGTTTCTTCGATGCGCCCGATTTTGTCGAGGTCACGCAGGCGCACATCATGGCCGACACCGAGTCGCTGGGCGAGGCCGGAGTCGAGTTTCTGGAGCAGATGGCGGCCCTCCCCGAAGGCGAGCGGCGCGTGCGCATCCCGATGATTACCGATCCGCGCGGCATCGATTTCTGCCACTACAAGCGCCTCAGGCAAACCGATGCCATGGCCGCGCTCGAGCAGCGCGCGATCGACGCCTTCGAATCCTTCGGCATCATGATGACCAACACCTGCATCAACTACCAGACCATCATGCCGCCGGTGCGCGGCGAACACCTGGCCTTCGGCGATACCGGCGTCGTGATCTACTGCAACAGCGTGCTCGGCGCCTATTCCAACTTCGAGGGCGGACCGTCGGCACTGGCCGCCGGCCTGACCGGCCGCACGCCGCGTTACGGCCTGCACCTGGATCGGAATCGCAGGGCGACGAAGCGTTATCGCGTGAACTGCCAGCCGCAGTACCTCTCCGACTGGGGCGCGCTCGGCGGCATCGTCGGCGCGCGCGCCGGGTCCTACTGGGAAGTGCCGGTAATCGAAGGCATCGAATCGCCGCCCGGTTCCGACGAAATGAAACACATGGGCGCGGCGATGGCGAGCTTCGGCTCGGTGCCGCTGTTTCACCTGGTCGGGGTCACGCCCGAGGCGCCGACGCTGGAATCGGTCTGCGACCCGGATGCGCTCGCCGCCGAGACCATCGGCGAGGCCGACTTCGAGCAATTCTTCGCACGCTACGGCGGCAAGGGTGAAAAGGTCGACGTGGTGGTGTTTTCGGCGCCGCAGTTATCGCTGCTCGAAATGCAGTCGCTGGCCGAATTGCTCGACGGCAACAAGCTGCACCAGGATACCGACCTGCTGGCGGTAACCAGCCCGGTGGTGGCGGCCGACGCGCGCCGCATGGGTCTGGTCGAACGCATCGAGGCTTCCGGCGCGCTGGTGCTCGAGGGCATGTGTTTTTACCAGTCTTACGCGCGCGAAATGGGCGAGGCCAACGGCTGGAAACGCTTGATGACCAACTCGGTCAAGCTGACCAATATCATCGGCGGCTACGGCTACGAGCCGACGCTGTCGAACATGGAAAACTGCGTCGCGTCGGCGATCGCCGGGGAGATCGTCTGATGGCAACAATCGAGCTCAGCTGCCACGTTGGCGTCGGCCCGGAAGTTTCGGGAGAGGCGCTGGTGACCGACGACAACTTTTCCGCGCGCTACGACCTCGACCGTATCGAGGGCATCTTTTCACGCCCGCAACACAAGCTCGCCGGCCAGAGCTACGTCGACAAGATCATGGTGTTCAACACCGCCAAGGGCGGCGTCGCCTCGGCCTGGATGCTGCATGAAATGAAATCGCGCGGTATCGCGCCGAAAGCGATCCTGTTCAATAACGTCAACCCGATCCTGGCGCAGGGCGCGGCACTTGCCAACATGGCGATGTGCGATCGCTTCGCCGATGGCGACGTCACGCAGCTGATCCGTACGGGCGACCGGGTGACGGTCAATCCCGCGGCGGGACTGGTCACCATCACGCGCGACTGAAACGACGCCAGGTCCAGCCTGTCGCGGCAGGCATGCCCGTGACCTGGCGCGGGCGAGTGTCTATAATTCGCTCACTCCCACAGGGAATGGCGACGATGGACAGCAACTATCTTGATTGCAGTAACGAGGTATCCGCTATCAGGCAACCGCGGGGTGACCGCCTGTGCTGGCTCGCGTCGGAGCTGTCCAGTGACGACTACCGGGTCGCATTGCCGGATGCGGCGCGTGCCGAGATCGATTCACTGGCGCGGCATTTCGACGATAACCCTCTACCGGTCCTGTGCCTTAAACTCGCCGAGTTCGAGCTTCCCGCCTGCCGCGAAATAATGGCGCGGATGAAACGCATCCTCGACGACGGCGTCGGCTTCGCGGTGCTGGACCGGCTGCCGATGGACGACTACCCGATCGATACCATGCTCGGGATCTACTGGGTGCTGGGCCAGGCGATCGGCCGTCCGGTGGCGCAAAAATGGAACGGCCAGATGATTTACGACGTCAGCGACACCGGCGCCGACTACGCTTACGGCACGCGCGGCTCGCATACCTCGGTCGAAC
>JAASSH010000273.1 GCA_021767985.1 Gammaproteobacteria bacterium
AAGGAGCACGAGTCGATCACCGGCAACCCGGTTTCGTTTCACGCGATGCGCGGACTGGCCGCGCATTCCAACGGCTTTCAAACCATTCGCGCGCTCGGCATCCTGATGACGATTCTGGGCACCATCGACCGGCCTGGCGGGTTTCGCCACAAGGCGCCGTTCCCGCGCCCGATTCCGCCCTGCGCCAAGCCGCCGAAGGATCCTGACGCGGTCCAGCCCGGCGCACCGCTGGAGGGCATGCCGCTCGGCTTCCCGGCAGCGCCCGAGGATTTATTCGTCGACGAACAGGGCGCGCCGGTACGGCTCGACAAGGGATTTTCCTGGGAGTACCCGCTATCGGTGCACGGCCTGATGCATAATGCCATTACCAACGCCTGGCGCGGCGACCCCTATCCGATAGACACGCTGCTGCTGTTCATGGCGAACATGGCCTGGAATTCGTCGATGAACACCGAGCGCGTGCGCGAAATGCTGGTCGACAAGAACGACGACGGGGAATACAAGATTCCGTTTCTCGTGGTCTGTGACGCCTATCACTCGGAGACTATCGCTTTCGCCGATATCGTGCTGCCCGACACGTCTTACCTGGAGCGTTACGACGCAATGTCGATGCTGGATCGGCCGATCTCGGAATTCGAGGGTCCGGTGGATTCGGTGCGGGTACCCGTGGTTCCGCCCAAGGGCGAATGCCGGCCGTTCCAGGACGTTCTGGTGGAGCTGGCAACCCGCCTCGAGCTGCCGCGCTTCATGAATCTCGACGGCAGCCGCAAGTTCAGGGATTACAAGGACCTGGTGATCAATTATGAAACCGAGCCTGGCTCGGGTATCGGTTTTCTCGCCGGCTGGCGCGGCAAGGGCGGGGAGAAATTCATGCGCGGTGAACCTAATCCGAACCAGTGGGAGATGTACGCTAAAAACAATTGCGTCTACCACCACGAATTGCCGAAATCTTATCAGTACATGCGCAACTGGAATCGCGGCTACCTGCACTGGGCCCAGGACCATGGCCTGATCCGCTATACCGACCCGGTTAACCTCCATCTCTACTCGGAAGTGCTGCAACGTTTCCGCCTCGCCGCCGAGGGCAAGCGCCCGGGCCGCCAACCGCCCGATTATCTGCGCGAGCGGGTGCGCACGCATTTCGATCCGTTACCGTTTTATGCCGAGCCGCTGGAAACGCAGGCTATCGACAAGAACAGGTATCCATTGAACGCGATTACGCAGCGCCCGATGGCGATGTACCATTCTTGGGATTCGCAAAACGCCTGGCTCAGGCAGATCCATGCGCATAACTACCTGTTTGTCAGCCCGCAAGTGGGCGCACAGAACGGCTTTGGCGACGGCGACTGGATCTGGGTCGAATCGGAGCACGGCCGCGTGCGGTGCATGTGCCGCTTCAGCGAGGCGGTGGAGCCCGGAACCGTCTGGACCTGGAACGCTATCGGCAAGGCGGCGGGCGCCTGGGGCCTGGACGAGGGGGCCAACGAATCGCAAAAGGGTTTTCTGCTCAACCACCTGATCAGCGAGGAGATTCCGTCGGGGCAGGGCGATTACCGCTATTCCAACTCCGATCCGGTGACCGGCCAGGCGGCCTGGTACGACGTCCGCGTGCGCGTTTACAAGGCCGACGACGACGAACCGAAGCAGACGTCGCCGCAGTTCCCGAGCCAGCCGCGGGTGCCCGGCATGGAGCCGGCGCGCGGCCGCTGGCAGGCCTTCGTCAGGGGGCTTGGCAAATGACGCAGCTCGCCCTGGTCATAGATCTGAACACCTGCGTCGGCTGTCACGCCTGCGTCACCAGCTGCAAGGAATGGAATACCTCGGGCGCGGCGGGGCCGATGGTGGATCGCAATCCCTACGGGGCCGAGCCCACGGGGACTTTCTTCAACCGGGTGCAATCCTTCGAGGTAGGCGAGTTTCCCAACACTCAGACGGTGCATTTCCCGAAGTCCTGCCTGCATTGCGAAGACCCGCCCTGTGTGCCGGTATGTCCGACCGGCGCGAGTTACAAGCGTCCCGAGGATGGCATCGTGCTGGTCGACTACGACAAGTGTATCGGCTGCGAGTACTGCTCCTGGGCCTGCCCTTACGGCGCGCGTGAAATCGACGAGCAGCAGAAGGTGATGAAGAAATGCACGCTGTGCGTCGACCGAATATACGACGAGTCCCTGCCCGAGGCAGAGCGCAAGCCGGTCTGCGTGCTTTCATGTCCGACCAGCGCGCGCATCTACGGCGATATACACGATCCGGACTCGGAGGCCTCGCGCGCGATAAACGACAGCGCGGGTTACCAGTTGATGCCGGAATGGAGCACCAACCCGGCGAATCACTACCTGCCGCGACGCAAGGTCAAGATTACGGTGCACGAGGAAGATCTGCAGCGCGCGGATAATCCGTTGCGCAAGGAAGATCGCGGGCCACGGGCGCCGACCAGTCGCACCACGCTGGACGATTCCACTTCATGGTAGCGGGAGATAGCGAATGAAACCGGCTATATCGGTTGTTTTGTTGACGACGCTGATCGGCGCCGGGCAGGGTCTGTTTCTGGCCTGGTACAGCGCCGAGTGGTTCGTGATGTTGTCGATGCTGGTGCCGACACCGGTCGACTACGCCGGGTATGCGGCGGGTTTGAGTTTCCTGTTGCTGGCGGCGGGACTGTTCGCCTCCTTCTTTCATCTGGGCCATCCGGAGCGGGCCTGGCGCGCCGCCGCCATGTGGCGCACATCGTGGCTATCGCGCGAGGTGATTGCATTGCCGCTCGCAATGCTGCTGATCCTGAGTTACGCGCTGGTCAAGCTGGCCGAGATCGATACGGTCGTCTTCTACCTGGGTGGCATTCCGATCTCGATTGCCACCATCCTCGGTTTTGGCGCGGTATTGGCGGTATGCGCTTTGTTTATCTGTACCGCGATGATATATGCCTGCCTCAAGTTTTTACGTCAATGGTATAGCCCGTTAACCGTGCTCAATTTCTTTTTGATGGGTTGCGCCTCTGGGTTCACGCTGGCGACAGCCATCGCCGTCGTTACCGGTGACGAGCGCTTTGCCTATTTCGCCGGGATGGCGGTGTTCCTGACCGCAAGCGCCCTGGTCTCGCGTTACGTCAGCCTGTTGCGTAACCGCAGCCTGCGCAGCCCTTCGACCCTGCAGTCGGCCATCGGCGTGCATCATCCCACGATCCGCCAGATAGCCCAGGGCGCGATGGGTGGCAGCTTCAACACGCGCGCCTTCATGCATGCCTACGGGATTCCGGTGCTGCGCCTGGTGCGCCACGGATTTATCCTGCTGGCCTTTATCCTGCCGCTGCTGCTGTTGTCGTTCGGCGATACCGAGACCTGGCTACTCTATGGCCTGGCCTTTGTACTGCAGTATCTTGGATTACTGGCCGAGCGCTGGTACTTTTTTATCGAAGCCGAGCACCCGCAGAACATCTACTACCAGATGATATCCTAGGCACTGATTAACCCCGCGGTTATGGGCTCAAATATCCCGTTACGCATGAACGCGTTATCTAACAATGTAGATGCAATTTATTGAAATGATATTTACGAATTAAAACAAATACTTATTGATTATTCTTGTTAAACTGGTTTAACTAGTGCAATCGATAAATCGTTTATATCATGCTCTCGATAACTATATATACAGACCGTGCCCGGGATAGTATTGGGCTTTGTCGGCGCTAAGATAGACGCACCCATAACCCGAATTTAAACGCAGTAATAGCGTCTTAACGCGACGCTTGCGACATGAGGAACCGGAGATTCGAAGATGCAGGCACGCCGCTTTATCCAGTGTGATGTTTTCACCCCCGTGCCGACGCTCGGCAACGCGCTGGCTGTCGTGGTCGATGGTGACGGATTGTCTGAGCAGGCGATGCAGCAATTCGCGGCCTGGACCAATCTTGCCGAAACCACTTTCATCCTGCCGCCGCAGGACGCGCGGGCCGACTACCGCTTGAAAATCTTCACGCCGGTGCGTGAAATGTTGTTTGCAGGCCACCCGACGCTGGGTAGCTGTGCCGCCTGGCTGCACTGCGGTGGTACTCCGCGGCAGTCGGACAGGGTGCGGCAGGAGTGCGGTATCGGTATTGTCGAAATAGATATCAGCAATCCGGGGATGCCGGCCTTCATCGCGCCGCCAACCCGCGTTCGTCCGATTTCGGAGGCAACTCTGGAGTCTATTTGCGTTGCGTTGGAGATAGCGCCCGCGCAAGTTTTGCATACGGCAGAGCTCGACAATGGCCCGGTATTCCAGGTGTTGCAGCTGGACTCCGCCGAGTCGGTGCTGGCGCTCGATTCATCGCGCGTGCGCTGGCCGGCCTTCAAGTC
>JAASSH010000274.1 GCA_021767985.1 Gammaproteobacteria bacterium
ATCGGGTGGCGTCCGCAGACGAGCGGCGCGAACAACTGGCGGAGCGCGAACAACTGGCCTTGGACGCGGTCAATGCCGCCTTGCGGCTGTTCAAGGAGAATCCAACCGACAAGCAGCAAGGCGCTGTTGATAGGGCGGAGGCCCGCTTGGCAGCAGCACGGAAAGTATTGCATACCTCAGATTCCGCTACTGAGCTTGCCCGTCGTGACTTGCAAGACCTGCGTCGCCAGCAGAAGCAACAGGCTGAGCATGCCTACCAGATACGCGTACAGCAGCATGCCCGGTTACTGGCAATCCAGCTACCGGCACTGGTGGAACAACTACGACCCCTCGTGCTGCGCCTCTCTGAAAGCGTAGCTTTCGTCGATGGCGTCGACCCGGCTGTTCAGGATCTGGGCAAGGTGCTCGGATACCAGGTTTTCGGCGGTTCTAATCCCCAACCTTTCCTGATCGAACATCTGGATGGGGTTAAGCGGAAGTTCCGTGATGAGTGACCAACCGAGCGAGTTGGAATAACCGTAGGCCAGCGGTCTATCGGACTGGTTGAGTTTGCACCATTGAAACCGACTGAATTCGTCATTGTTCGCATTCAGCAGAAAGTCAATCAGAAATAATGGAGATCTATTATGGCGGCACCACTCTTTCCCGCAAACGCGCATCGCCACTGACCTTCTCCCCGAAATGGATACCAACATGGGTATTAGATATCTGGTGATCTGGGTCCAAGAGTAGATTATTTCAGCGTCTCAAATGGGTCTATTCTGTTGAAAAACTCGAAAAAATTGGAGGGCTATTTTTCTGCAGAAAACCAAAACATTCTGAACTCAACACAGCACTCAGTATGTAAGCACACCAGCGGCCCTGTCGGCCGAGATCGTTAGTTATCGGTCTCCCCCCGTATGTCAAATTCTAGAATTCGTTATATCGAAAATAAATTCTCCGCCGCGAAAAATTTGGAGTTTTTCAACAGAATAGGTCGTTCTTTGCCGCTGGTCGATTAAATCCGAGCGTCTGATTTTCGTATTACGGTAGTCTTCGTTTCAACATAATCGAATCCATTCCGCCCTTTCGATAACCCGGCTTGATTACACGCGACACCATTCCCCGGATACCCGGCAGCCAGGCGGGTTGACATGGGTTCAGTCTTCGGCCTGACTGAATATATTCGCCACCCTGCCAGCTGCATTTCCGCTGCTATACTCAGTTTTTACCTTTAACGAACCGAAACATGCAAAAGCTGGACGGCCTGTTAAAGCAGGCGGGTGATTTGCCTTCACTTCCTGAAGTCTATATCAGGGTGAATGAACTGCTGGATACCGAAAACGCCACCGCGATACAGATCGGTGACGCGCTGCAGACCGACCCCGCGTTAACTGCCAGAATACTCAAGCTGATCAACAGCGCCTATTACGGGCTGCGCAATCCGGTTACCTCGATATCACAGGCCGTCACTCTGCTGGGGCGCAAATACCTGCAGCAGGCCCTGACCGGTTCGGTGCTGGCAGAGGTTTTCAAAGACTTCAACATCACCGAGTTTCCGCTGCGCGATTTCTGGCAGCACAGCATCAAGACCGCGATTATCGCCCGGCAACTGGCGATGCAGAATGCGCGCATTATCGATCACGAGGCATTTTTCACTGCCGGGCTGTTACACGATATCGGCTGGCTGGTGATCGCCAAGGTGATTCCCAACGCCTACGTGACGGTTAGCGGAATTGCCAAAACCGAAGGCCGGGACATCATCCTGGTGGAAACCGAAAAACTGGGCGTCACGCATATCGACGTCGGCGTTGCGCTGCTGGAAAAATGGGGCATTCCCGGACTGATCGTCCAGTGCGTCAAAATGCACCACGAGACCGATCACAGCGGCCCGAGGGCTATCGAAACCAGCGTCGTAGCCATGGCCAATCAGTTGAGTCGACAAAGTTTGCCGGGTGATGAGGAAGAGATGCTGGAACTGCTGTCGACCATACCCTATTGGGAAGAGTCCAAATGCACCGCCGAGCAAGTCGGCATTGCCTGTGACCTGGCCGAAGATCAATGGCTGGATGTAATGGAATCGCTCGGCATGCTCGATCTCGACCTCTACGAAGAGGAAGAGGATCCCTTCCTTTTCAACACCAACCTGTAACAACCCGGGGACGTTCATAGAGATAGCTGGACGAGTATCCAGCCTGGCCGGGACGTTATAAGGTTGACGCAGGATCACGCCAGCCGAAAAGCGTATACTGCTACCTGGTTGTTTTTCAACACGAGCGTTCAGGGGGATTTCACGTGCGAGCTTATGAAATAGTTTCCGACGGCGGTGTCGATGCGCTGGCGCTGAATCAGCGACCATCCCCCGAACCGGGTGCGGGAGAGATACTGGTGCGGATACGTGCATCGTCAATCAACTACCGCGACCTCTCGACCATCGAGGATCCGCTGGCGCGCGGCATCAGCTTTCCCCGTATCCCGAACTCTGACGGCGCCGGCGAGGTAATCGGCGTCGGCCCCGGCGTCACCCGCTTTAAAACCGGTGACCGCGTCGCGGGCTGCTTCTTCCAGTGCTGGTCGGACGGCGCTATCTCGGCAGCCGCGATGGCAAGCGCGCTGGGTGGCGCGATCGATGGCGTGCTCGCCGAGGAAGTGCGGTTGCACGAGGCGGGCGCGGTGCATATTCCTGCTCACCTGTCGTTCGAAGAAGCGGCGACGCTGCCCTGCGCCAGCCTCACGGCATGGAATTGCCTGGTAGAGCAAGGCGGCCTCAAGGCGGGCGACACGGCCCTGTTCCTCGGCACCGGCGGCGCCTCGATTGCCGGTCTGCAGATTGCGAAAATGATGGGTGCGCGGGCGATCATCACCTCCTCCAGCGGCGCAAAGCTGGCGCGAGCCGAGGGCCTCGGCGCGGACGAACTGATCAACTATCGCGAGACCCCCGACTGGGAAGCACGGGTGCTGGAGCTGACCGACGGTGACGGTGTTGATGTCACAATCGAGACCGGCGGTGCCGGGACGCTGGAGAAAACCATCGAAGCTACCCGCATCGGGGGTACCATCAGCCTCATCGGAATCCTCACCGGCGGGACGATAAATCCTACCGGCGTCATGCGCAAATCCATTCGCCTGCAAGGGGTGTATGTCGGCAATCGCAGAATGTTCGAAGACATGAACGCGGCACTCTCCGTAAACCGGGTGCATCCGGTTATCGACCAGGTGTTCGAGTTCGAAGAGGCGCGTGCCGCCTATCATACGATGCGTGCCGCGGGACATTTCGGCAAGCTGGTGGTGAAGCTGTAACCTTTGCCACTGATAAATAACAGCAGGCAGATTCGGCTCAAATTATGTACAGGGTATCCAAATGCAAGATCTGAAGTTTCCCCGGGTATCGCTCGGTTTTTTCCCGACTCCGCTGATCGAACTTCCAAATCTCGCGGCAGCGCTCGGTGGTGCCCGAATTTTCATGAAGCGCGACGACCAGACGGGACTCGCGCTCGGCGGCAACAAGACGCGTAAACTCGAATACATCCTCGGCGATGCGCTGGCGCAGGGCTGTGATACCGTCATTACGGCGGGAGCCGAGCAATCCAATCACTGCCGGCAAACCGCCGCCGCCGCGGCCAGGCTGAAGCTGGAATGTCATTTGATACTCGGCGGCACCGAGCCCGACAGCGCGCGCGGCAACCTGTTGCTCGACAGGATCATGGGAAGCCATATTCACTGGGCCGGAGACCATCGCAAGGGTGAAGACATTCCGCAATTATTCGAGCAATTGAAGTCAGCCGGTAAACGCCCCTATATCGTTCCCTATGGCGGTTCCAACGAACTCGGTGCAATCGCGTTCGCCGAGGCCACGCGGGAGCTGGTGTCGCAATCAGGTTAAGAACGTTTCACGCATGTCGTTTTCGCGTCGAGCTCCGGCGGTACTCATGCCGGCCTGATGCTCGGCAAGTTCATTTGTGATCAGGCGTATCGCCTCGTTGGAATAAATATCGACAAGGAAGAAGCGGGCGAGCCGGCCTTCGATCGGCATATCCTGTCGCTCGCCAATCGCACGGCGGCACTGCTCGAAATCGAGCATCGATTTTCAACGGAAGATCTGATACTCAATCCAGGCTATACCGGCGCAGGCTACGGTGTGGTTGGGGAACTGGAGCGCGAAGCGATCTCGTTAACCGCCCGCACCGAGGGCATCCTGCTGGATCCGGTTTATACCGGGAGAGCCATGGGCGGCCTGATCGATATGATTCGCACGGGGGAAATCGGGAAAAACGACAGCGTACTGTTCTGGCACACGGGCGGCGCACCGGCGCTGTTCGCCTATGCGAGCG
>JAASSH010000275.1 GCA_021767985.1 Gammaproteobacteria bacterium
TCCAGGCGGTGATCGCGGCGACCACGCCGTAGGGTTCGTGCCGCGTATAGTTCAGGATTTGATCGCGTCCGGTGGGAATCACCGCGCCTTCGAGTTTGTCCGCCATACCGGCGTAGTAGTAAAAACTGTCGAGCAACCAGCTGCCGAGGCCTGGATGTATGTCGACCCGGCGTTTGCCGTTATCGCGGACTTCTATCTCGGCCAGGCGGTCGGCGTGCCGGGCCACCGCGTCGCCCAGGCGGCGCACCATTGCACCTCGCTCGCTCGGATTCATTCGTCCCCAGGGGCCTTCATGGTAAGCGCGATAAGCCGCCTGTACCGCGATGTCGACATCGGTAGCATTACAGCGCGGAATTTTCGCCCAGGCATTGCCGGTGTAGGGATTTTCGCTGTCGAAGTATTCGCCGCCGGCGGGTTCCAGCCATCTGCCGTCGGCGTAGTAGGCGTAGGTTTCCACTACAAATTCCTCAGTTCAGCCACGGGTCCCATTCGTTAACCTCTATCAATGTCGGTCGATCGGCCTTGAAGGCGTCGGCGATGGCATCGGTCAGGTCCTGCGCGCTGTCGACCCTGATCGCGTGGCATTTGCAGGATCTGGCCAGTTCGATAAAGTCCGGATTGATACCGGTTACCCCGACCAGGTCGATCTCGCGCGCTTTCATATCGTCCTGGATTTGTTTCAGGCCCTCGTTGTTCCACAAGATCAGCGGTAGCGGTAACTCGAGTTCCGCCGCGGTCACCAGTTCCTGCACGGTAAACATGAAGCCGCCGTCACCGGCGAAGGAAACCACCGGCCTGTCGGGCAGCGCGAGTTTTGCGCCGATCGCGTCTGGCAGGCCGCAGCCCAGCGTGCAGTATCCGGCAGGGTAGTGCCAGAGCCGGGGTTTGGCAACGTCGAACGCGAACGCACCGGTATAAACCAGCTGGCATATGTCGCCCATGACGATAGTATCGGCTGGTAACGCGGCGCGCAGCACCTCCAGCGTTTTGCAATGGCGTACTTCGCTGGCGCTCAAATTATTGAGAATCTCGCTTCGGATGTCGGCGACCTCGGCGGCGGTTTCGGCCCTCGCCTCGACCTCTCCGAGCTGTCTGGCTATCGCCTCGGTGGTGGTTTTGGCGCCGCCGATTATCGCGACCTCGGCCGGATACAGATCGTTCATTTTACGCGGGTCGATATCGACGCGAATGATCTTGCCGTTGATCTCCAGGGTTTCGACAAAACTGTCGACCTCGGACAGCTCGGTGCCGACCGCGAGCACTACGTCGGCATTCTTGAGGTATTGCTGGACTTCGCCGCGTACCGTGCCGGCGCTCAATGAAAGCGGGTGAGAATCGTCGATGATACCCTTGCCCGCGGTGCTGCCGATGACCGCGGCGCCGAGTTTCTCCGCGATCTCGGTGATCGCGTCGCTGGCGAGCCATGCGCCGCCCCCGACGCAGATCATCGGCTGCCGCGCTTCGCGCAACAGCTCGCAGGCACGCTCGATTTTCTTCGCGGTCGGCGCCGGGCGCTCGGGCAGTTCGATTGCCTCCCAGGTGTCACCGGCCGGCATCGCCAGCACGTCGATCGGTATCGCGATATGCACCGGGCGCGGTCGTTCGCTGGAGAACACCGAAAACGCCCGCGCAATCAGCCCGGGGACTTCTTCCGGGTGCATCGCGGTGGCGGAGAAAGCGGTCAGCGGTGCGGTGGTATCGGTCAGGCTCGGCACTTCGTGCAGGCATCCCCAGCCCTTGCCGAGGGTGTAGCTGGCCGCGTCGGCGGACAGCATCAGCACCGGGATACTGTCGGCATAGGCCTGGCCGATCGCGGTCAGGGCGTTGGTAACCCCGGGACCCGAGATCACCAGCGCCACCCCGGGTTTGCCGGAGGCGCGTGCGTAACCGTCCGCCATGAAACCCGCGCCCTGTTCGTTGCGCGCCTGCACATGCTGGATGCTGCTCTGGTTCAGGCCCCGGCAATAATCCAGTGTATGGACACCGGGTATTCCGAACACCGTATCGACGCCGTACTGTTCGAGCAGTTTGATGGTCGCTTCACCTACGTTGAGTTCATTGTCGCTTGTCATGGCGGTCCTTTAATGTAGTGCTGAAAGAATTTTTTCGTGTACCTGCTCGGTGCTGGCGCTGCCGCCGAGGTCGGCCGTCAATACCCCGGCCTGCAGGCATTGCTCTACCGCGGCATCGATACGCTGTCCCAGGTCTTTACGCTGCAGGCTGTATTCGAACATCAGCGCCACGCTGAGCACGGTACCGATGGGATTGGCGATGCCCTGTCCGGCGATATCGGGAGCGGTGCCGTGCACCGGTTCGTAGATCGCGCTTTTACCCGGGTTCAGCCCGTGCAGCGAGGCCGACGGCAACATGCCCAGCGAACCGGCGTAACTGGCCACGAGGTCTGACGCCAGATCACCGAAGATATTGTCAGCCAGCACCACGTCGAAACTGGTGGGCCGCAACATCATCTGGTAAAGCGCGTTATCGGTGTACAGGTGGGTCAGCTCGATGCCGGGATAGTCCAGGCCCACCTCGGTGACGATGTGGCGCCACAGAATACCGCTTTCCATGACGTTGGATTTGTCGATCGAAGTCAACTTGCCGCTGCGCTGGCCTGCGATCTCGAACCCGACCGCGGCGAACCGACGAATTTCCTCGCTGGTATAAAAGTTGGCGTCGTAGGCCTGGTAGCTGCCGTCCTCGAGCTGGTCTATACCGCGCGGGTTGCCGTAGGGGAGCCCGCCGCAGAGTTCGCGCAGTATCAGGATATCGGCGCCCCTGACTACCTGTGGTTTGAACGGCGTTTGCTCGAGCAGTGATTCGTAGGCACGAGATGGACGCAGGCAGGCATAGGTTTCGAGTTCTTCGCGCAGGCGCATCAACCCGTCGCGTTCGGCCGGGGTCGCGCCCTCGATCACGATATCGTCCCATTGCGGCCCGCCGACCGCGCCGATGAGTACCGCGTCCGACTGTTTCGCGGCGGTCACGGTTTCATCGCGGCAAAAGCTGCCGTATTTTTCCCAGGCGGCGCCGTGCAGCAAATCGTGCTGGATCTCGGTGTCGATGCCCTCGAGTCGGCACAGCCGTTCGAATACGCTCAGGCCGACGGCCACCACTTCCGGACCAATCCCGTCACCGGGCAAAACAAGCAGTTTGAATGGGTTCGCCATGGCGCTCTTCAATCTCGTCAGGGCGCTAGCTTATAGACGATTCGATGCGAGGTAAATCTTGCCGTTACAACTTTTTAAGGCAGTCGAGATACTCGGTTTCGTCGGGTGCGGTGCCGTTGCGCTGCGCGTTCCATAGCGACTGTCCGAGACACTCCATCATCGCGTGCTCGGCCTCGTGCTGGCCCCTGGACGCGACCAGGCGATGATATCTCGCCTGGATTCCCGGGGGGCGGTCGGCGCCTGCCTGTTCGCGCAGCGCGATGTGCATCCCCATATGCAGAAACGGGTTGGTCTGGCCCTGTTCGGGCGTGAATTCCTGCTGCCTGATATCCTCGTTCTGCTGCAGCAGGGAATGGTATTCGGGATGAATTTCGATTACCTCGGCAATTATCGCTTCCATCGGTTCGAGCAGGCCGTTTTGCTGCAGCTTACGCCACACGTCGAGGTAAACCTGGCGTACTTCGTCACGGGACTGGAACATGGTCAGTCGAGATTCTTCTTTTTAAATTCGCACAGGTCTTCGATCACGCAACTGCCGCAGCGGGGTTTACGCGCGATGCAGGTGTAACGACCGTGCAGGATCAGCCAGTGATGCGCGTCGAGCTTGAATTCGTCCGGCACGAACTTGAGCAATCTTTTTTCGACCGCGAGTACGTCCTTGCCAGGCGCGAGCCCGGTGCGGTTGGAGACGCGAAAAATGTGCGTATCGACCGCGATCGTCGGATGCCCGAAGGCGACGTTGAGGATAACGTTCGCGGTTTTACGACCCACGCCCGGCAGGGCTTCGAGCGCGGCGCGATCCTCGGGAACCTCGGAATGGTGCTGTTCGATCAGTATCTTGCAGGTCGCGATCACGTTTTTCGCTTTCGAATTGAACAGGCCGATGGTTTTGATGTATTCGCGCACGCCGTCCTCGCCTAGCGCCAGCATTTTCTCGGGCGTATCGGCCACCCGGTAAAGCCCGGCCGTGGCCTTGTTGACGCTGACGTCGGTGGCCTGCGCCGACAGCAGCACCGATATCAGCAGCTCGAAGTTGGAGCGGTACTCGAGCTCGGAGCGCGGCTGTTGAATATGCTCGCGCAGGCGCGAGAATATATCGTGCCGTTTTTGTGGATTCATGCGCCTTCCGGCAAGGGA
>JAASSH010000276.1 GCA_021767985.1 Gammaproteobacteria bacterium
ATATAGGATTCGATATCTATCAGGTTCATTGCATGATTTTCGCAGGCGAAACTGATGGCGGCTCCCGATTTACCGGCGCGCGCGGTGCGCCCGATGCGATGCACATAGTCTTCTCCCAACTCCGGTAAATCATAGTTGAAAACGTGGGTCACGTCCGGAATGTGGAGCCCGCGCGAGGCCACGTCGGTCGCGACCAGGATGGAATACTCGCCGTCGTGAAACTTCTTCAGCAGCTTTTCGCGCTTGTTCTGATGAATGTCGCCGGAAATGATCGCCGCCGACAACCCGTTACCCTGAAGGTATTCCCAGATTTTGATAGTCGCATACTTGGTGTTGGCGAAGATGATGCTGCGCTGCGGCTGCAGTTTTTTCATCAGGCCCAGCAGCAGCGGAATTTTCTCGTGGTTGGCCGGATGGTAGACGCTCTGCTCGATGCGTTCTACCGCCGGCGTATCGGCGTCGATCTTGATTAGCTGCGCCTGGTTCATGTGTTCATAGGCAAGTTCCATGACCTTTTGCGCCATGGTTGCCGAAAACAGCATATTCAGGCGTTTCTCGGGGGCGGGCAGCCGCCGCAGCATGAAGCGCACGTCGGAAATGAAACCCATGTCGAACATACGATCGGCCTCGTCCAGCACCATGACCTCGATCGATTTGAAGTCATACAGGCGCTGCTTGAAAAAATCGATCAGGCGGCCGGGGGTGCCAATCAGCACGTCGACCGGTTCGTCGAACTGTTTTTTCTGCTGCTCGTAGGCCTTGCCGCCGTAACAGATGGCCAGCCGCAGCGGCAGATCCTGGAACAGTTTTTCCGCGTCCTTGTGGATTTGTATCGCGAGTTCGCGGGTTGGCGCCAGCACCAGCGCGCGCGGTTTGCGAGGCTGCGTCTGCGGCCGCTCCGAAGTCAGCAGCCGTTGCGCGATCGCGAGCAGGAAGGCCAGCGTCTTGCCGGTTCCGGTCTGGGCCTGGCCGGACACGTCTTTTCCCGCCAGCAGCAGCGGCAGAGACTTGGCCTGTATCGGCGTGCAATAGTTGAATTCAAGCCTTTGCAAAGCGCCGAGTAAGCGCTGATCCAGCTCCAGTGAGCCGAATTGCTGCTCGGTTAAGTGTTGTTGCGCCATATAGTTGCTATTTCTCGTCGGTTCGTAGTTGAATCGGACTATGGTATCAAATTGCATAAAAAGCTGCGCTGTGATTTGAAAAACCGAGATCCGTCCACAGATAGTGAAATCCGGCAGCGATGCTTGTATTCGTTAACCTCGCTGCTACGTTATTGACACTTAATTCTGATGCGACTAAATTGTCGGTCCAATTTGAAAAAGCCATGGGGCTGGAGACACGCGTGAGTGACAAAATTGTTTACCTTTCGGATGATAGCTTCGAATCCGATGTAATACAGGCAGACATTCCTGTGCTGGTTGACTACTGGGCGGAATGGTGCGGCCCCTGCAAGATGATCGCACCGATCCTCGAGGAGATCGCGGACGAGTATGATGGACGGCTCACGGTCGCCAAGCTCAATATCGATGAGAACTCGAATACGCCCCCCAAGTACGGAATTCGCGGTATCCCGACGCTGATGTTGTTCAAAGGCGGCGAGGTCGAAGCTACCAAGGTCGGCGCGTTGTCCAAGTCCCAGTTAACCGCGTTTCTCGACAGCAATATCTAGCCAGAAAAATTAAGAAAAAAAGGGTCGTCTATTAGGTAGACGACCCTTATTTCATGTGCTAACCTCTTTTTAATCGTTGCCGCGTTCCCGTCGGCAATCCCCTTTATAAAAAAACCGAACAAGTTCCCGAGTTTACCCATAGGCCGTTCTGACGTCTTTGTTCTCCAACCCTGCATTTGTGCACTCTTGATATGAATCTAAACGAGCTGAAGCAAAACACCGTCCCCGAGTTAATCGAAACCCTGAAGGGTATGGGGGGCGATCATTCGGCCCGCATGCGTCGCCAGGATATTATTTTTAGCATTCTTAAATCCCAGGCGAAAAAGGGCGAGGATATATTCAGCGAAGGCGTGCTTGAAATCCTGCAGGACGGCTTCGGCTTTCTGCGCTCGGCCGACAGTTCCTATCTGGCCGGTCCCGACGATATCTACGTGTCGCCCAGCCAGATCCGGCGCTTCAACCTGCGTACCGGCGACACCATCAGCGGTAAGATCCGGCCGCCCAAGGATAACGAACGATATTTTGCGTTGCTCAAGGTCGATCAGATCAATTTCGACCTGCCGGAAAACGTCAAGCACAAGGTTCTATTCGAAAACCTGACGCCACTGCACCCCAATCCACGCCTGCATCTCGAGCGCGGCAACGGTAGCACCGAGGATATTACCGCACGCATTATCGACATGGTGTCACCGATCGGTAAGGGACAGCGTGGACTGGTGGTATCGCCGCCGAAAGCGGGTAAGACGCTGATGCTTCAGAACATCGCGCAAAGTATCGCGAGCAATCATCCCGAGTGCTACCTGATCGTGCTGCTGATCGACGAGCGACCGGAAGAGGTCACCGAGATGGAACGCATGGTCAAGGGTGAGGTCGTCGCTTCGACTTTCGACGAACCCGCCAGTCGCCACGTGCAGGTTGCCGAAATGGTGATCGAAAAGGCCAAGCGCCTGGTGGAGCACAAGCGCGATGTCGTGATTCTGCTCGACTCGATTACACGCCTGGCGCGAGCCTACAATACGACCATCCCTTCGTCGGGCAAGGTATTGACCGGTGGTGTCGACGCACATGCCCTGCATCGTCCGAAGCGTTTCTTTGGCGCCGCGCGCAACATCGAGGAGGGCGGCAGCCTGACGATCCTCGCGACCGCGTTGATCGAGACGGGGTCGAAGATGGACGAGGTTATCTACGAGGAGTTCAAGGGTACCGGTAACATGGAAATTCACCTCGATCGCCGCATCGCCGAGAAACGCGTGTTCCCGGCGATAAACATCAACCGTTCCGGTACACGCCGCGAAGAACTGTTGATCGAGCAGGAAGAGTTGCAAAAAGTCTGGATCCTGCGCAAGTTCTTGCACTCTATGGACGAGATCGAGGCGATGGAGTTCGTGCTCGGCCGTATGCAGACCAGCAAGACCAATCTCGAATTCTTCGACCAGATGAAAAAGTAACGATGCTGTCAAACCGCGGTCTGGCCGCGGTAGTCAGCATTCTGCCTGCTTTCCGTGGTAAACGGATTTCGCGCTACCGCCGCACGAATGCCGGCTCCAGCCGCAACCCGCGGACTTTTCCTTTTCAGTTTCACGGTCTTATACTGACGAGATTCGTGGAATCGAGTAACCCATGCAGCAGCGCGACCCGTCACGTGAAAACGGAGAACCGTTGGTTGAGCCGGCGGCGTTAAACAAGCCATCGCTTATCGAGTGGCGCACTGCCGCCCTGCTCACGGTCGTTCTGATGGCCGCGGTCGTGCTGTGGTTCGAGCCATGGTCAGAGCCGCGGGTCGAGCCGGCTTCTATCGAACGTATGGCGTCACCTTTGCCGGACAAGCCCTCCATTGCCGTGATGCCGTTTGCCAGTTTGAGCGACGATAAAAGCCAGGAAAGCTTTATCGACGGTGTGACCGAAGACCTGATCATCGATATGTCCGGCATGTCTGCCCTGTTCGTGGTAGCGCGTGATCCGGTGTTCGAATATAAAGACAGGGAATACAGGATTCGTGACGTCGCGGAAAACCTCGGCATACGTTACGTGCTCGAGGGCGGCGTGCGCCGAGCCGGAGTCAGGCTGCGCATCGAAGTGCAGCTTATCGATGCGCTCAGCGGTGACTATGTCTGGTCGGAGACCTTCGACGGGGTGCTCGACGAGGTATCTGCGCTGCGGGCGCGCATCGCGCAGGATGTTTTGCAACAGTTGACAGTTAAGCGCTAGCTTGATCAGAGATCGCACATGACCCAGGTACAGTCGTTTGCGCCGATTATTGGAACCGACCCGCGTATCATCGTTCTGGGCAGCATGCCCGGGGTGGCCTCGCTCGAAGCCGTGCAATACTACGCGCATCCCCGCAACGCCTTCTGGCCGATCATGGGCCAGCTGTTCGGTATCGATCATCTGGCAAGTTACCAGTCGCGCGTTCGTGAGCTGGAGAAATTGCCATTGATCCTGTGGGATACACTTCAAGCCTGTCATCGCCCCGGTAGCCTTGATTCGAACATCGATGCAGATAGCGTGCGCGCCAATGACTTTACCGGCCTGCTCGAGAAATATCCGGCAATACGCGCGATCGTTTTCAACGGCGCGACTTCGGAAAAATATTTCCGACGGCTGGTAGCGCCGCAGCTGCCGAATCC
>JAASSH010000031.1 GCA_021767985.1 Gammaproteobacteria bacterium
ACTATGGGCATGGATACCGTCATGGATACCGTCATGGACACGGGCATCGACATCATCGTCGTCACAGCCATAGTCACGGCGGTTATCACCGTCCGCACAAGAAGCACCGCGGGCACTGGTAACCGACGATGAAGACGATCGCACTTGTAATGCTGTCTGCCGCACTGCTGGCTGCAGAAACCCCGGCCCTCGCGGCCGAGGTTCAGCAATCGAGCCGTTCGGCCGGCAAGCTGAAACTGGATCAGAGCATCGATCTTTCGGCCGAACTGGAGCAGCGCGACCTGGTGGTCAAGGTCAAGCCGCAGGCGCCGGAAAATTACGCGGAGTCGCCATCGGCGCAGCGGTTCGAGGGCGTCGCCAATCGGCATGACCAGCTTTTTGAAATCTACGACGCCGACGTGCAGTTGACCGCGGATTTCGACGGCGACGGCTACCACCATGCGCTCAACGTCGTGTTCGATGTCGACGTTAGTTACGACGCTGCCACGGTATACGCCAAGCTGTACCTGAGCCGTGAAGGCGAGCCGTGGAGCCAGTACTACACCACGGATCTGTTCGACATCTATGGCGACGAGGCAGCCGACACCTACGAGGTCGCAACCGAGCTGGTCGATGGTTATGCGCCGGGTTACTACGACGTGCTGGTCGAGATATACAGCCTCGATCACGCCTACATGGTCGCCAGCGAAGTGCTCGACTATCACTACCTCGGCAAGGACATTGCGCTCGAGGCCCTTTACTGGGACGAGGTATATGTCGAAGCGTATGGCGAAGTAAGCGTCTCCTCTGGCGCCGGTAGTTTTGCAACGCTATTACTGTTTTTCCTGATCATCCAGGTTGTGATCGCAGCCAGGGGAGCCCTCGCGTTAACCCCCTGTAAAAAAAGCGACGATAACAACAAGAACATGCTTCCCTGAGCTGCGGTCCTTTCTCCCCCGGCGCGTCAGCGCCATGCCCCGAGGAGGGCGTCATCCTCGAGTGGTCTAGCCCACCGCTCGGGGATTTTTTTTGCCCGCATTCTCGCCTTGGCGAAATGCTGCATCCCGCGGTCTGGTCACAGGATTAGAAATAACACCGGGTCAGATCAATGACCCGATGCCGTATCCTGTTTAAACTTGGCAATGTGATGTTCGCTAAAACAAGACGGTGAACCGGATGCGACTGTGGAAGATAGCGGCTGAAATGGCGGCACAAACGCCGCCGGAACGAAATCGATATGTCGATTTCCTGCGGGCGGCCTCGATCGTCGTCGTGATCCTGGGTCACTGGCTCATGGCAACGGTTTACTACGACAACGGTACGCTCACCAGCCAGCATATTTTCAGACTGTTACCGGCGACACAATGGCTAACATGGATTTTCCAGGTCATGCCGGTCTTTTTTATCGTCGGCGGTTACTCCAACGCGGTTTCACTTGAGAGTGCGCAACGCAGGGGCGTCGGATATGCCGGCTGGTTGGCGACGCGACTTTACCGCCTGGCGGTGCCGTTACTGGTTCTGATCTTTACCTGGACTGCCCTCTCGCTAATCATGCGTTTTCTCGATGTCAGTCCCGAGGTGATTCAGCTGGCCACCAGGGCGTCGTTAATCCCGACCTGGTTTCTCGCGATTTACATCATGGTGGTGATACTGGCGCCAGTCGCTTATCGCTTCTGGAAAAGACTCGGGTTCGTATCATTCTGGATTCTGGTGGCGCTGGCGATTGTTATGGACGTCGCCTTTTTTGCGGCGCGCATCCAATGGCCCGGCTGGAGCAGCTACTTCTGGGTCTGGCTCGCGATACACAGCCTGGGATTCGTCTGGCGGGATGCGCGTATCGGGTCGCCGCGGCAGTTGCTGACGGTGTCGGCGCTCGCGCTCGGCGCCATGTGGCTGCTGGTTTTTTACGGTCCTTATCCGTTGGCGATGGTCGGTTCCCCCGACCAGGTCCTGTCGAATACGACGCCGCCGAAGATCACCTTGGTCGCGCTTGGCCTGTTCCAGTTCGGAGTGTTACTGGCGATGGAGAAACCGATGCGGCGCAAGCTGGCGAATCCGCGCCTGTGGACCGCGACCGTGCTGATAAACAGCATGATCATGAGTATCTACCTGTGGCATATCACGGTAATGATCGTATTAATCGCGGTGCTGTACCTGGCAGGCGGTATGGGTCTGGGTCTCGAACCGGTAACCCTGCACTGGTGGTTGGCGCGCCCGCCCTGGATAGCGCTTATGCTGTGCCTGCTGCTGCCCCTGGCGCTGCTGCTATCGCCGCTGGAAAGGCTTTCCCGAAATCCCGAATTGCCGGTACTGTCGCCCGTGCGCCAGGTAACCGGCGCCGCGCTGATATGTCTCGGGATCGCGCTGCTGGCTTACTTTGGATACGCCGGCGGGCCGCTGCCGTGGTTCGATGTCATACCGTTTACGCTGATTGTTGCGGGTACGTTCGTCAGCGGTTTAGTGCCCGGGCTCGGACGCAAGCCCGCCTGACTGCCTAAGGCGACGAATCGTCCGGCACTTCGCGCTGGAAGCGCTGCGCCAACAGGTGCTGGATCGCATGGCAATCTTCGCGGCTGGCCCAGCCCAGGCTGATAACCTCGTTCTTGACTTTACCGTCCGCGAGCAGCGTCAGGGTTACCGCCCGCATCGACGGCTCGGCCCGGTAAATGTCGTCGGCGGCGTAAAACTTGCCGCAGCTGAGACCGCTCGCATCGAGTACCAGGCGCGGCGTACTCCAGCGCCGGCGGGCAAAGCGCAGCGCCATCAGGGTGGTGATCGCAAACACGATATAGTGCGGCAGCACCGGTGGCCAGGGCCAGGCGCCGAGCAGGTAGAGCAGCACCGGGGCGATCGCGATGTTGACCGCCAGGTGAATCAGGCGCGGCCTGCTCGAGTAAAAAACCTGCGGCTCCTCCGCTGGATCTGGCGCTTCGCTCATGCTCGACCCAGCCTGCAGGTGTCGGGATAAACCTTGATCGCCGGAACCTGGTTCTGGCGTAATTCGTACTGCAGGTTT
Source organism: Gammaproteobacteria bacterium (assembly GCA_021767985.1). Classification (GTDB taxonomy): domain Bacteria; phylum Pseudomonadota; class Gammaproteobacteria. Next base: position 2,996 of record JAASSH010000031.1, read on the forward strand.
TCCCAGTATCCGGTGGTCAGCAAATCGCCGTGATAATTGCGAAACATCTGGCGCTGCTCGCGGTCGCGGATACAGAGCCCGGCTTCTACTTCTTCGGGCAGGAAGATGACACCGTCTTCGAAATACCAGTCCGGAATGTCTTCCTCGCCGTCGAAGCGATCCAGGTTACTGCGAATCTTGACGTCGACCATGACTTCGAGCGCGTCGTAATCGAACAGGTAAACCTTGAGGAAATGGCTGACACCATAGTTACGCGCGTCCAGATCCTTGTTGAATATATTGGCGGCGGCATTGTTTTTGATGCAGTCGCCGAGACTCTCGATCACGTAACGCACCTGCCTTTCGTCGGCGTTCTCCAGGAATACCGGCAGTGGCGTCATGCGCGGCTGCGCGATCAGGTATTTGAAGACCACGGCGTCACCGTGCAGCGACACGGTCTCGCTGGCTTCCGACAGCAACTCGGCAAGCAGTCCGGGCGAAAACAGTTCCTTTTCGAGCGCGATGTTGAAGTAATTGATGTTGTCGAGCATGCTGCCGGTACGGTTGATTTCGTGTACACGACTGTATTTTTGCTTGACCGAATCGATACCTTCGAACTCGCCCCACTTGTAGCCGCTGGTCGGATGATTGCGAATCACCTTCAGATTGTAGGCCGACTGCGGTCCGGCGAAACCGATCGCCACCGTGCCCGGTTCGCCGATAGCGTTATCGAGCACGCCGCCGCTGTCTTCCAGCTCCTGTTTGAGTTCCTTGATGACCGCGACCTTGCCGACGTGGTTGTAGCCGATGGTCGAGTAATGCAAACCCAGCGCGCGATGCGGCATCAACGAATGCAGGTAGGCGCTGAGCTCGTGGTAATAGCGCGTGGTGACGTGAAAGTTTGCCAGTGTCGAGCTGAACAGGTTGTGCGCCAGATGCTCGTCGAGAATCACGGCGTCGCAATAGATGCCGTCGGACCCGTTGAGCAGCGCAATGATCAGCGGCGCGTAACTGTCGTCGTCGAACCTGATTTTGCCGACCAGGTAGGCACCGCGGTTGCGGAAAAAACCGGCATCGATCATTTCGATGCTCGTAATGTCGCGGTCGCGCCTGCGGGCCAGGCGATTGATACGCCTGGCGATGGCGAGGGCGTCGCCGTCGATATCCCGGTAGGCGACCGAAAACTCCGGAATCTGCAGAAATTCGGCAACCTGGTCGGCGGACACGGTCGCGTCGACCTCGAATTTCCGCAATAGCCCCGCCGGATACTGCTCGCTGTTCTCTATCGAGCCCCAGAACGCGTACTCGACCGGTTTCCATTCGTCGCGGTAGACGATGCGCCGAATCGAGTGCATGAACGCGTAAGCCACGTCCGACTCGTAACGGTTTTCCACCATGCGCCAGAAGCGCGCCTCGAGCTGGTTCAGGAAACTGGCGTCGACCGAAACGTTCGGCTGGATCGCTTTGAGATAGGCGCCCATGCGATGGATGTAGGAACTGTACAGCGACAGGCGATACCGGCTCAGCCAGATCGAGGTGCTGTGGTGCTGCTGCTCGAACGCGGTCTTTGCCTGGTATGGTACTCCGAGGAACTCGGTATAAAACTGCTCGAACTGCGCCAGCACCCACTCGGCGGTCATGCGGATGCGGTCTTCGCGCCGGGCGGCACCGACCATGCGGAAGGTGAATTGCTCCTGATCGATACCGATTGCCAGGGCCATCCGGGGAAACCGCTTGCGACCTACTCGGGGAAGTCGTCGAAATGGTTAACCAGCGTGCCGATTCCCGGGATCGAGACCTGTATCTCGGTGCCGGGTTTCATCGTGCGCGCGCCGACCGAGGTGCCGCAGCAGATCAGGTCGCCTGGCACCAGGGTCTGGTATTCTGAAATCATCGCGACGATTTGCTGCGGGCTGTAAATCATGTCGGCCACCGGGTAATCCTGGCGGGTTTCGCCGTTCTGGATCGCGAGGATGTTGAGCCCGGCGGGATCGATCTCGGTATTGATACAGGGGCCGAGCGGGGTAAACGTGTCATAGCCCTTGCTGCGGGTCCACTGCTGGAAAGCCTTGTCCTCGAACAGGAATTCGATCGCGGTCACGTCGTTGACGCAGGTGTAGCCGAAAATATGCTCGTCCGCCTGCTGCGCGCTGATATTGCTGCAGCGGCGGCCGATGACGATGCCGAGTTCGGCCTCGAAGATGACGCGTCCCTGGTGACCCCGCGGGCGATAAATCATTTCATTGGGGCCGATGACGCTGGTCACCGGTTTCATGAAATACAGCGGTGTGACCGGAATCGTCTGGCCTTCGGCCGCGGCGCGCTGATGGAAGTTGTTCCATAGCGCCAGGATAGAATTCGGCGTACAGGGCGCGAGCAGCTCGACCTCGGACAGCGAGGCGCGTTCCCCCGTCAATACCGGCTCTTCGAACAGGCCGTTGCTGCAAATTGCGATTTCGTCACCCTCGAGCATGCCCAGGTGCGTGTTGTCATTGCGCTTGAAGCGTACCCAGCTAGTCATTGTTTTATGTTCACGCGGTTAACTAAAGAGGGCGCGGAATCTATCACATGCAGCGACAAAATTGAATTTGGTTTGGATTCGGGGCGCTACCCGGCGGGCCGCGATCATAAGAATTTCGTATGCATCGATATGAAATTTAATCCTAACTATTTGACCGCTTGCGTGGACGCAATATCGATCTATGACGTAGAATGCGCCGGTTTTTCACCCCATGAACCGTGAGGTTAATAATGAAAGTTTGCGTGGTTGGAGCGGGCGCAATCGGCGGCATGATGGCGGCAAAGCTGGCCCGGGCGGGCCACGAAATGTCGGTTATCGCGCGCGGCGCGCACCTGGATGCGATCCAGACTAATGGCCTGAAGTACATCGAAGACGGCGAGGAGCTCGTCATTACCGACATTGTCGCGACTGCCGATATGACAGAGATTAGCGGCCAGGACCTGGTGCTGCTCGGCGTCAAGGCCCACCAGATCGAGCCGATCGCCGACAAGCTGATGGGTATGCTGTCCGAAACCGGTGTTATCGTCACGCTGCAAAACGGCATTCCGTGGTGGTATTTCCAGAAGCTGCCGGGTGAGTACGAAAACAGTATCGTCCGCACTGTCGACCCGAACGGCACCATCGCCGCGGCGATCGATCCCGATCGCATCATCGGCTGCATCGCGTTTCCGGCCGCCACCATCGACGCGCCCGGCGTGATTCGTCATATCGAGGGTCAGCGTTACCCGGTGGGCGAACTCGACGGTTCCGAGTCCGAGCGTGTCAAAGCCATTAGCGAGGCTTTTGTCGGTGCCGGTTTCAAATCCTTCGTGCTGCCTGATATTCGTTCCGAGATCTGGCTCAAGCTTTGGGGCAACCTGTCGTTCAATCCGATCAGCGCATTGACCCATGCGACGCTGGTCGACATTTGCCAGTTTCCGCAAACCCGCGCGCTGGCAGCGCAGATGATGACCGAGGCGCAGCAAATCGCCGAAAAGCTCGGCGCCAGTTTCCGCGTTTCGCTCGAGCGTCGCATCGAGGGCGCCGAAAACGTCGGCAAGCACAAGACTTCGATGCTGCAGGATCTCGAGGTCGGCAAGGCGCTCGAAATCGACGGCATGCTGGGCGTCGTGATCGAGCTCGGCGAACAAACCCAAACCCCGACCCCGGCGATGAACACCGTGTTCGCGCTGGTCAGCCTGCTCAACAAGACGGCACAGGAAGAGGGCCTTAAAATAGCCGGTCAACCGGTATAACTATTTAAATCAGGACCTTGGGGCGAAAGTTCGAGGTCTGGAATATGAAAGCGCGCCTGTCCGGGCGCGTTTTTTTTGCAATTATTTTTATCTGGTATACGATATACCAGAATTTTTGCCGGGGGGAGCGTACATAATGAAGATTCACGAGTATCAGGGCAAGGAAATTCTGCGTGAATATGGCGTGGCGGTGCCCAACGGCAAGGCCTGCTTCTCCGTTGACGAGGCGGTGGCCGCCGCCGAGTCGATAGGCGGCAACAAGTGGGTGGTCAAGGCGCAGATTCATGCCGGCGGCCGCGGCAAGGGCGGCGGCGTCAAGCTCGCCGACTCGATTGACGAAGTACGCAGCCTGGCCGACGAAATTCTCGGCATGACCCTGGTAACCCATCAAACCGGTCCCGAAGGCAAGGAAGTCAAGCGCCTGCTGATCGAAGAGGGCGCGCCGATCAAGGACGAGCTTTACCTCGGCCTGGTGGTCGATCGCGCCACGCAGCGCGTGACCCTGATGGCCAGTTCCGAGGGCGGCACCGAAATCGAAACCGTGGCCGAGGAAACGCCCGAATTAATCCACAAGGTCTCCGTCGATCCGAAGACCGGGCTCACCGACGACGAGGCCCGGGATCTCGCCATCAAGATCGGTATCCCGCAGGAACTCGCCGGCGAGGCCGGAAAGCTGATGCAGGCCCTGTACCAGGCTTTCTGGGACAAGGATTGCTCGCTCGCCGAAATCAACCCGCTGATCGTGACCGACGACGGGCGCGTGGTCGCACTCGACGCCAAGATCAATTTCGACGAGAGCGCGATGTATCGTCATCCGGAACTACAGGAGTTGCGCGATCTCGACGAGGAAGACCCGGACGAGATCGCCGCCTCCGAGTTCGGCCTGAATTACATTTCACTCGACGGCACCATCGGCTGCCTGGTCAACGGCGCAGGCCTGGCGATGGCGACGATGGATATCATCAAGCTTTACGGCGCTTCTCCGGCCAACTTTCTCGACGTCGGCGGCGGCGCCACCACCGAGCAGGTCACCGAGGCGTTCAAGATCATGCTCAAGAATTCAAACCTGAAAGCCATCCTGGTCAACATCTTCGGCGGTATCATGCGCTGTGACGTGATCGCCGAAGGGCTGGTCAACGCGGCGCGCGAAGTCGACCTGTCGGTGCCGCTGGTAGTGCGCCTGGAAGGCACGAATGTCGAGCAGGGACGGCAGATACTGGCCGCTTCGGGGATCTCGGTTATCAGCGCAACCACCATGGCAGACGCTGCCGAGAAAGTGGCCGCGGCCGCGGCAGGAGCCTAGATATGTCGATACTCATCAATAAAGACTCACGCGTCGTTACCCAGGGCATCACCGGCAAGACCGGCATGTTCCATACTCATCACTCGATCGCATACGCCAACGGTAAAAACTGTTACGTCGCCGGGGTGACCCCGAAGAAAGGCGGGCAGGAAGTCGAGGGCGTGCCGGTTTTCGATAGCGTTGCCGAGGCGAAGGCCGCGACCAATTGCAACGTGTCGGTGATCTACGTGCCGCCGCCGTTCGCGGCCGCGGCGATCGACGAAGCGGTAGACGCGGAAATGGAAGTCGTGATCTGCATTACCGAGGGGATTCCGGTGAAGGACATGATCCGCACCCGCGATCGCATGAAAGGCTCGAGCACGATCCTGGTGGGGCCGAACTGCCCCGGCGTCATTACCCCGGAGGAGATCAAGATCGGCATCATGCCGGGTTATATTCACATGAAAGGGCGCATCGGCGTGGTATCGCGTTCGGGCACGCTGACTTACGAAGTGGTCGACCAGCTGAGCAAGCTCGGCCTCGGTCAATCCACCTGCGTCGGCATCGGCGGCGACCCGGTCAACGGGCTCAAGCACCTCGATGTCATGAAAATGTTCAACGACGACCCGGACACCGACGGCGTCGTCATGTGCGGTGAAATCGGCGGCACCGATGAAGAAGAATGCGCCGCCTGGATCGCCGACAACATGACGAAGCCGGTGGTTGGATTCATCGCCGGGGTTACCGCGCCTCCGGGCAAGCGTATGGGTCATGCCGGCGCGATCATCTCCGGCGGCAAGGGCACCGCGGATGAAAAGATCGCCGCGCTCGAAGCGGCCGGTGTCGGCGTCACGCGTAATCCGTCGGATATGGGTAAACTCATGGCCGAGGCGCTGCAGCGATAGGCTGCGTGTTACAAGAATTACTCCCAAAGGGCAGGAAAATGCTTTACAGCTATCCCTTTGGTGGTATAAAGTTGGGACTGGTATATTGTATACCAGATCATAAAGGCTCCAATGTTCGCATTCTGGCAAGCCCAAGTGCCGGGGACAGAAAACCGAAGAGCTGGAGGAAATGGCAAACAGAAATGTTTGTCGACTACACAAGCATATTCCGTAAGGAGGAGTTCAATGACTGTGTTCACAAGTAAGCTAAAAAAGATAGCAATTCCTGCTATCGTGGCATTCGTGTCTACCGGCATGTTTGCCACCGCGGCGCAAGCCGAATGGTCACCCAAGAAACCGGTTGAATTTATCATCATGGCCGGTACCGGGGGTGGCGCCGATCAGATAGCCCGGCTGTTACAGGGCCTGATCGAAAAGAAAGATCTTTCACCCCGTCCCTTTATTCCGATCAACAAGCCCGGCGGTTCGGGTGGTGAAGCACTGCGTTACCTGAAGGACAAGGCCGGAGACGACCATGTCGTGCTGGTTACGCTGAACAGCTTCTACACCACGCCGATCATCCAGAAGGGCCTCGGCGTCGATCCGACGACATTTACGCCGATCGGGCGCATGGCGCTGGATACGTTCCTGCTGTGGGTTCACGATGACCAGAAAGGTATCACCGACCTCGATTCCTATGTGAAGGCGGTAAAATCTGCCGGCAAGAGCTGGAAGGTTGGCGGTACCGGTTCGGGCCAGGAAGATTCGATTCTTACCGCGATGATGGAAAAGGAATTTGGCTACGAAGTCACTTATATCCCGTTCCCGGGTGGTGGTACCGTGGCCAAGAACCTGATCGGTAAGCATATCGACTCTACGGTCAACAACCCCGCTGAGCAGA
>JAASSH010000277.1 GCA_021767985.1 Gammaproteobacteria bacterium
AAATCTCGACGAAAAAAAGTACGGCACCATCGTCGAAATCGGCGCCGGCCAGGAAGTGGCGCGCCAGTTTTTCAAATCCGGAGCGGCCGCCGGCACCATCGCCAAAACTATGTCCGCCTACGACATGAAATTTTCGGATGCGATTTACGGGGTGCAGGAAGACGGTCGATACGTCAGCAGAGCCCGGGTGCAGGCGATGCTGGAGAAGGAGTTCGACCTGGTTATCGAACGAGTCGGTACCTCGCGCTCGGTCGCTTCGCGCTATTTCGCCTACGGCGCGACGGTGGCCGCAAAAAGTTTCAAAACCGATAACGAGTGCCATGCCTGGTGCGGTATCAGGGTGCAGATGTACCCGGCCGCCGAGCCTTCCGAAATCATCGTTCATGTACGCATGCGTGACGAAAACGCGGATCGGCAACAACAGGCGCTGGGCGTGTTTGGCGTCAACCTGATTTACGCCGCTTACTTTTACTTCGAAAACGCGAAAACCATTATCGATTCGCTGACCGACAATCTAGAACAGGGCCGTATCGAGATCGATTCGATCGAATTCTACGGGCCTTATTTCGAAGAAGTCGACAACCGGGCGATCAACCTGCACCTGATCCGCAGCTGGAAGACGCGCGCCATCATGTTCAAGCCCGACGGCTCGGTCGTGATACCGGCCGAAATGCTTTACAAGAAAAACGTGCTGACCATTCGGGGCACCTTCCGGCCGGTCACCAACCTCAACGTCGACATGATGGATCAGGGCCTGAAGTTCTTCTGTCAGACGCAGGGAGTAACTCCCGACAATTGTGTCGCGCTAGCGGAAATCTCGCTCAACGATATTCATGGCAACGACCTGATGGTTCCGGAGAAAGACCTGATCGACAGCGTGCGACTACTGAACTCGCTTGGATACAGCGTGATGATTACCGATTACACGCGGTATTTTTCGCTGCGTGCTTATTTCAGACAGTTCACCAAACTGCAGATCGGCATCGTGGTCGGTATTATGAATATCAGGCAGATTTTCGACGAGAGCAGCTACCGTGGAGTGGAAGGCGGCATCCTGGAGGGTTTCGGCAAGCTGTTTCCCGACCATACGCGCCTGCTGGTTTACCCCGAGATCGACAAATCCGGAGAGTACCGGGATTACAACAATGTCGATCTGCCGGAAAACCTGCAGTTCCTGTATCGCCACCTGGTAGAGAACGATTTTATTTTCGGGATCGAATCGAGCGATCATGAGTTGTTCAAGATTTTTTCGCGCAACGTACTGAAACAGCTGCAAAACGGCCACGGCGCCTGGGAACAGTGTGTACCGCAGGGTGTCGCCGAGCAAATTATCGAGAACCGGTTGTTCGGCTACCGCGACTAATCTCCGTTTCTCGAAGAATTCGCACGAACAGCAAACTTTCAGGCGATGATGCCCTCCGCGCGCAACTGCGTAAGCGCCATCGCATCCAGCGACAGCAGTCGACCCAGAACCTCGTCGGTATGTTGACCGAGTAGCGGCGGCGCCTGCCGATATTCGATCGGGGTTTGCGACAATCGAATTGGATTGGCGACGCTCGCGACCGAACCCGCGAGCGGATGCTCGAGTTCGAGCTGCAAGCCGCGAAACTTGACCTGTGGATCGTCGAACACCTGGCCGATATTGTTGATCGGCCCGCAGGGAATGCCTTTCGAATTTAACGCTTCGAGCCACTGCACGCTCGATTTCTGCAGCATGATTGCTGCAATCTGCGGAATCAATTCCAGGCGATGCTTGACCCGATCGCTATTCTTGCGGAAGCGCTCGTCCGCGGCCAGCTCCTGTCTGCCGGCAAGCTCGCAAAAACGTTCGAACTGCGCATCGTTGCCGACCGCAAGAATAATATGGCCATCAGCAGTTTGAAACGCCTGGTAGGGCACGATATTGGGATGCGCATTGCCGAGTCGACCGGGATTGTTGCCGCTCGCAAGATAATTCATCGCCTGGTTGGCAAGCGTGGCCACCTGCACGTCGAGCAGCGCCATATCGATATATTGCCCTTCCCCAGTGGCGCGCTGGTGAATCAATGCCGCCTGGATCGCGTTAGCCGCGTAGAGACCGGTCAACACGTCGGCCAGCGCCACGCCGATCTTCATCGGCTGCCCATCGGCCTCGCCGGTCACGCTCATCATGCCGCCCATGGCCTGGATCATGAAATCGTACCCGGCGCGCGCGGCATAGGGGCCGGTCTGCCCGAAACCGGTAATCGAACAGTAGACGAGGGCCGGATTAATCGCCTTCAGGCTGTCGTAATCGAGCCCATATTTTTGCAGCCCCCCAACCTTGAAATTTTCTATCAGCACATCGCAATGACAGGCCAGCTCCCGAATCAGTGATTGCCCCTCGGTCTGGGACATATCGATACAAACCGAGCGCTTGCCGCGATTGGCACCGTGAAAATAGGCCGACTCGCTGGTCGGCCTGCCCTCCTCATCCGGCATGTAGGGCGGACCCCAGCCGCGGGTGTCGTCACCGCTGTCCGGGCGTTCGATCTTGATAACTTCGGCGCCCAGATCCGCCAGCATCTGGCTGGCCCATGGCCCGGCCAGGATGCGGCTCAGATCGAGAACCCTGAAACCGTCTAACGGTCCCGCCATCTAGAAAAAAGCCTGGATGCCGGTTTGTGCCCGCCCGAGAATCAGGGCGTGAATGTCGTGCGTGCCCTCGTAGGTATTGACGGCTTCGAGATTCATCACGTGACGGATAACGTGATATTCATCGGACACGCCGTTACCGCCATGCATATCGCGCGCAACGCGGGCGACGTCCAGCGCCTTGCCGCAGTTGTTGCGCTTCATCAACGACACCAGCTCGACCGGGCAGCGTTCGCTATCCATCAGGCGCCCCATTTGCAGGCAACCCTGCAATCCGAGCGTGATTTCGGTTTGCATATCGGCCAGTTTCTTCTGCACCAGCTGGGTAGCCGCCAGCGGCCGGCCAAACTGGGTTCGATCCAGCGTGTACTGTCGCGCCGCGTGCCAGCAAAACTCGGCGGCGCCCATCGAACCCCAGGCGATACCGTAGCGCGCACGGTTGAGACAGCCGAACGGACCTTTCAAACCTTCCACGTTGGGCAACAGGTTATCCTCCGGAACGAAGACATCCTGCATCACGATTTCCCCGGTTACCGAGGCGCGCAATGAAAACTTGCCTTCGATCTTGGGCGTCGACAATCCTTCCATGCCTCGCTCCAGGATAAATCCCCGAATCACGTCGTCGAGCTTGGCCCACACCACCATCACGTCTGCGATCGGTGAATTGGTGATCCACATCTTCGCACCCTTGAGACGATATCCGCCATCGATGGCGGTCGCCGCGGTTTTCATACTGGCAGGATCGGAGCCGGCGTCGGGTTCGGTCAGACCGAAACAGCCTACCAGTTCCCCGGTCGCCAGCCGCGGCAGGAATTTCTGTCGCTGTGCTTCGCTGCCGTAAGCAAAAATCGGATGCATCACCAGCGAGGACTGAACGCTCATTGCCGAGCGATAACCACTGTCGACGCGCTCCACTTCACGCGCCACCAGGCCATAGGAGACGTAATTGGCGCCAGCGCAGCCATAGTCTTCAGGGATGGTCGCACCGAGCAATCCGAGTTCACCGAATTCGTTCATGATCTCGCGGTCGAAACTTTCTTCACGGTTGGCCATCTGCACCCGCGCCATAAGCCGATCCTGGCAATACTCGCGCGTCGCGTCGCGAATCATGCGCTCCTCTTCGTTCAGTTGCTGCTCGAGAAACATCGGATCCTGCCAGTCGAAAGAAACTCGTTTTGTCTGGGTCATTGCTTTGGTTTCCTGTTGAATGTGATCACATTTTATCGACGGCGGCGACCAATGTCAGCCAGAATCACCGCCCAATCGCTAACAAAAACTTGCCTAACGTCGGCCTAGCAACTGCATCGCCAGGGTGCCGTAGCTGTACCAGCCTGCTCGAACGGCACGCGATTTTTCACGGTAAAGTGCCTCGATCGGAAACGGGAAGTCATCCCGGTTGCCGCTGACGATAGTCTGGGCCAGGTGTTTGCCGATGACGCTGCCCGGGCCGATACCGCGCCCATTGTAGCCGGCCGGGGCAAACACGCCCGGGGCCAGTAATTGCACGCGTAAAATCTTGCTGCCGGTTACACCGACCTGCCCGCTCCACTGGTATTCCCACTCGACGCCCCTGGTTTGCGGAAACAGCCAGTCGCGGGTGCGCGTCATCCAGTTCGCGCGGATATTGCGCTCGAATCCCTGCAACCGGCCGGCACTGCTCATTATGAGCCGCCCCTCCCC
>JAASSH010000278.1 GCA_021767985.1 Gammaproteobacteria bacterium
CGTATCCCCTGGTCACCGACTTCCTTGGCGAGCCCGATGGTCATCGCGTCCACCGCGCCCTTGGCCGCGGCATAGTCGACATACTCATGCGGTCCGCCAATGTCGGCCGCGCGCGACGAGACGTTGACGATCGCGCCACCAGCACCGCCGGTTTTGGTCGACATACGCTTTACCGCCTCGCGCGCGCACAGAAAACTACCGATGACATTGATATCGAAAACGCGTCGCCAGCGATCCGGGTCCATGTCGACCAGGTCGCTTTGCCGTTCGAGAATGCCGGCATTATTCACCAGCCCGTCGAGCCGGCCGAACTCGCGATCGATGGCGCGGTACATTGCTTCTACCTCGGATTCCTGGCCGACATCAGCCTGGAACAGAAAGGCCTGGTGCCCGCCGTCGGTAAGCGCCTCGAGCAGCTCGTTGGCGGCCTGTTCACTGTGCAGGTAATTGAGACAGAGCGAGTACCCGCGGGCGGCCGCCAGGCGGGCGGTTTCCGCGCCGATGCCGCGGCTTGCTCCGGTGATAAGTAGTACCTTTGACATGCTGTCTGGTTCCCGTCCGGCGCGGGCGCGAGCCTGGCCGTTTACTCGTGAAACAATTCCAGCGCTTCGGGTGCGTGATCTTTCTTGTGATAAGCCTGCAAGCCCAAAACACCCTTGGTGTCCTGCCGAATCTCGATAAACACCTGCGCCGGCGGGACTTCCAGACTCTCGACCAGCGCGACCGCTTCGGCCTGCTGATTGTAAACGATCATCGCCTGCGGGTCGGCCTCGAGCCTGGCCTGCAGTTGCTCGCGGTCGAGACAGACTTCGCAATCCTCGGCGTCCGGCATCAGCAGCGCGACCAGGGGTCTGTCCTCGATATCGAGGGCGCGCGTTATTATCTTGTTACTGCAAGTACGTTTGATTGTCAGCATGCCTATGGTTTCAATTTTTCACGCAGTATCGCATTTACCTGTCCGGGATTCGCCTTGCCCTGCGATTGCTTCATCACCTGGCCAACGAAAAATCCGAGCACCTTGTCCTTGCCGGCGCGATACTGCTCAACCTGCTCCGGATTGGCAGCGATAACCGCGTCGATCAACGACTCGATTGCGCCGCTGTCGGTGATCTGTTTCAGCCCGCGCGCTTCGATAATATCATCGGCCGATCCGTCACCCTGCCACATGGCCTCGAAAACTTCCTTGGCCATTTTGCCCGAAATCGTGTCGTCGGATATGCGCGAGATCAATTGCGCGAGCATTAGCGGCGTAATCGGTGACTCGCCGATCTCGAGATTCGCCTTGTTCAGCGCACCGGTAAGATCGCCCAGGATCCAGTTGGCGAGCTGGGCATTTTGTCCGGGTATTTCGGCCAGCGCGGTTTCGAAATAGGACGCGGTATCGCGGTTCGCGGTTAGCAGTTCCGCGTTGTAATCCGACAGCCCGAGTTCGTCGATATAGCGCTTTTTCTTCTGTTCGGGCAGTTCCGGCAGGGATGCGCGGATGCGTTCGATGTCCTCGTCGGTGATCGCCACCGGCAACAGGTCCGGATCGGGAAAGTAACGATAATCGTTGGCCTCTTCCTTGCTGCGCATCGAGCGGGTCTCATCGCGCTCGGAATCGTACAGCCGGGTTTCCTGCACCACGCTGCCGCCATCCTCGATCAGGTCGATCTGGCGTTCGATCTCGATGTTGATCGCGCGTTCGAGAAAGCGAAACGAGTTAATGTTCTTGAGCTCGGCGCGGGTACCGAGTTTCTGTTCGCCCTTGCGTCGCACCGAGACGTTGGCGTCACAGCGGAACGAGCCCTCCTGCATATTGCCGTCGCAGATTTCGAGGTATCGTACCAGCGAATGTATCTTGCGCGCGTAGGCCACCGCCTCTTTGGCAGAACGCATGTCGGGCTCGGAGACTATCTCGAGCAGGGGCGTGCCGGCTCTGTTCAGGTCGATAGCGCTCTGCTCGGGAAACTGGTCATGAATCGACTTGCCCGCGTCTTCCTCGAGGTGTGCGCGCGTGATGCCGACTTCCTTGAGCTCGCCCTCCGCGGGACTGATAAAGACGTGTCCCTTGCCGACGATTGGCAATTCATACTGGGAGATCTGGTAACCCTTGGGCAGGTCGGGATAAAAGTAATTCTTGCGCGCGAACACCGAGTGATGATCGATCTCGGCATCGATTGCAACACCGAATCGAATTGCCATGGTCACTGCCTCCTGATTCAGCACCGGCAGTACGCCCGGTAAACCGAGATCGACGGCGCAGGCCTGGGTATTAGGTTCAGCGCCGAAGGCGGTCGAGGCGCCGGAGAATATCTTGCTCCGGGTCGCGAGCTGCGCGTGGATTTCGAGCCCGATAACGCTTTCCCATTCACTCATTTAAACGCCTCCGGGGTCTGCAGATGCCAGTCGCTGACCTGCTGGTAGCTATGCGCGGCGTTGAGCAGTGCGGCCTCGTCGAAGTAGTTACCGATTAGCTGCATGCCAACGGGTAAACCATCGATGAACCCGGCCGGTAGCGACATTCCGGGCAGCCCGGCCAGATTCAGCGAAATCGTGTAAATATCCTGCAGGTACATGCTGACCGGGTCATCGGTCTTGGCGCCCAGCTTGAACGCGGTCTCGGGCGTGGTCGGACCTAGGATCAGGTCGACGCTGTCGAAAGCCTGCTGGAAATCCTGCTTGATCATGCGCCGCAACTGCTGCGCCTTGAGGTAATAAGCATCGTAGTAACCGGCGGATAGCGCGTAAGTACCGATCATGATGCGCCGCTTGACTTCTGCGCCAAAGCCTTCGCCGCGCGAGCGCTTGTACAGGTCTTCCAGGTCGACCGGGTTTTCGCAGCGATATCCGAAACGAACCCCGTCGAAGCGCGACAGGTTGGACGAGCACTCCGCCATCGCGATCACGTAATAGGTCGGGATCGACAGGCCGGTATTGGGCAGTGAAATATCCTGAATCTCGGCGCCGAGTTTGCGCAGTTCCGCGACCGCGGTTTCGATAACAGCGGCAATCCTGTCATCGAGACCCTCCGCGAAATACTCCTTCGGAAGACCGATTTTAAGGCCCTCGATACCCTTCCCGAGTGCCCCGCAGTAATCCGGCACTGCCTGCTCGGCCGAGGTCGAATCACGCCGGTCGAAGCCCGACATGGTTTGCAGCAGCAGCGCGCAATCCTCGGCGCTGCACGCGAACGGGCCGCCCTGATCCAGGCTCGAGCCGTAGGCGATCATGCCGTAGCGTGACACCCGACCATAGGTCGGCTTGATACCGGTAACACCGCACAGCGCCGCCGGCTGGCGGATCGAGCCGCCGGTATCGGTGCCGGTCGCGCCCGGTGCGAGGCCGGCTGCCACTGCCGCCGCGGAGCCGCCCGAAGAACCGCCGGGTACGTGCGCCGTGTTCCACGGATTGGCGACGCTGCCGTACCAGGAATTCTCATTCGAAGAACCCATGGCGAACTCATCCATGTTGGTCTTACCCAGCATGACCGCGCCGTCGCGCCTGAAATTCTCGATTATCGTGGCGTCGTAGGGTGCAATAAAGTTATCGAGTATGCGCGAGCCGCAGGAAGTCTTGACGCCGTCGGTGCAAAACAGGTCCTTGTGCGCCAGTGGCACACCGGTCAGGGCTCCGGCTTCACCCCGGGCCAGTGCCGCGTCCGCTTCGCGGGCCTGCGCCAGGGCGATGTCGTCGGTGACGCTGATAAAACAGTTGAGAGCGGGATTATGCTGCGCGATTCGCGCCAGGTAGTCCTGGGTGATTTCGACGCTGGAGAATTCGCCGGCCGCAAGACCCTGCCGAATTTCTGTCACCGATCTGGCCATTATTCGATTACCTTCGGTACCCGGTAGAAACCCTGCTCGACGTCGGGCGCAATCTGCTGGAACTTGTCGCGCTGATTGGTTTCGGTGACTTCGTCGTCACGTAAACGCTGGGTGGCATCGAGCGGATTGGACAGTGGTTCCACGTCGCTGCTGTCAACCTGGTTCATCTGATCGACGAGATCCAGAATGCTCGATAAATCGGCCGCATACTGGTCGATGTCGGCCGCATCGATATGCAGTCGCGCAAGATGAGCGATGTTGCGCACGTCCGTCGGTTTAAGAGTCATTTCACTGGCGCCATTGAAAAGCCCGCAAACTTACCACAATTTCACCGCTTGTATAAGCAAAAGACTGATTTTTAAGGTATTTCGCCTTGTGAAAATGATGAGCCGTTGCTAGAGTACGCCCGTTCTGCGGTTAATTAGCGCAGCCTCGGGGAAAAAGTAGGCTGGCACGCTTCCACAATATTACGACAGGTTAAA
>JAASSH010000032.1 GCA_021767985.1 Gammaproteobacteria bacterium
ATATCCGCGCGCTACAAGGCGATCTACCTGAAGACCAGGGTGTCCGAGATCAAGGCGCAGAAAAACGGACTGAAGGTATTTTTCGAAGGTGACAAGGCGCCGAAGCCGGCGCTGTTCGACAAGGTCCTTGTCGCCGTCGGGCGTCGTCCCAACGGTCATAAGATCGCTGCGGACAAGGCCGGAATCAATGTGGACGAGGCCGGTTTCATCCCGGTCGACAATCAGATGCGCACCAATGTCGCCCATATCTTTGCCATCGGAGATATCGTCGGGAACCCGATGCTGGCGCACAAGGCGACGCATGAGGGCAAGGTGGCCGCTGAAGTCATCGCCGGCATGAAGTCGGTATTCGAGCCATTAACGATTCCATCGGTGGCTTACACCGACCCCGAAGTGGCCTGGATGGGATTGAGCGAAACTGAAGCCAAGGCGCAGGGTATCGATTATGAAAAAGGCGCTTTCCCCTGGGCGGCGAGCGGCCGTTCGCTCGGTATCGATCGCGACGAGGGCATGACCAAGATCCTGTTCGACAAGGAAACGAAACGTATTCTTGGCGCCGGTATCGTCGGGCCTAATGCCGGTGAATTGATCGCGGAAGCGGTTTTGGCGCTGGAAATGGGGGCCGATGCCGAGGACATCGGGTTGACGATTCATCCGCACCCGACCCTGTCGGAGACATTCAATTTTGCGGCGGAAATGGCGGAAGGCACGATCACCGATCTGTACATACCGCGCAGGAAATAAGTACCGCGCCTTGCGGGGTCGATCGGGTAGATCAGCAGCATGCCGGAATTGAGCTACACCAGTCGCGGCGACGGTCGGCCGCTGGTCGTACTACACGGTTTGTTCGGGTCGGGCAAGAACTGGCAATCGCATACGCGGCAATTCGCCGACCGTTTCGAAGTCATCAACGTCGATCTGCGCAATCACGGAGAATCCTTTCACGCCGACGAGATGAATTATCCGGCCATGGCCGATGATGTCGCACAACTGTTGCAGGGGCTGGGCCTGCGTGGTTGCAGCATCCTGGGGCACAGCATGGGCGGCAAGGTTGCGATGACGCTCGCCGTTAAACATCCGGCTCTGGTCGCACGCCTGGTGATTGCCGACATTGCGCCGGTCAGCTATTTCCATCACTACGACGATTTGATCGAGCCCATCCTGGCATTGCCGATAGGAACGCTCGCTTCGCGCGCCCAGGCCGATCAGATGCTGCGACAGAATATTCCGGAAGACCAGTTACGCGCGTTCTTGCTGCAAAACCTGGTGCGCGAGCCCGACGGCTGGCGCTGGCGAGTCAATTGGCGAGCGATTCAGCGCGACATGGAATTTCTGACCGGATTCGCTGATTTGTCCGGGGACTGGACGATCGAGCGGCAGACGCTTTTTATTCGCGGGGCGCGCTCGGACTACGTCGGCGATGAAGAGATCGAGGCTATCGAGCGGCATTTCACCGATGTGACCATCGCCACCATCGAGGACGCGGGCCACTGGCTGCATGCCGAGAAACCGGAGCAGTTTTCGGAACTGGTGCTCGAGTTCCTGACGCGGGATTAAGCCTCAAGATTCACCTGAATACGCCGATAAACAGTCAAGTTTATCGCACATTCACGGTTAGCAATGCCTTTCAAAAGCAGCATTCTGTTGATAATCATGTTGAGCCTTGGCACCAGCGTACAGGCGTTGGAGCGGCGCTATGTGGCGACTATGGATGATTCGAAATGGACGCTGACCGACAACAGTTCGATCATCTGCCGCATCGAACACCCGATTCCGCGTTTTGGCAAGGCGGTCTTTACCCGGGAGGCTGGTCGCGCTCTGAAACTCGAGTTGCAAAGTCACCATGAGTTCGAACGGGGCATCAACGTCGAGCTTAGATCCGAATCCGCCGGCTGGAACAGCCGCGAAACGCGGGCCGTGCTGGCCCGACTCGAGACCAGCGGCCGTCAGAGGCTGTTCAAAATTCCGCCGGGAGTCGCCGAGCATGCCTATTATGAATTGCGCCAGGGATACCAGCCCGGATTCCTGTTTTACGACGACAATCCGCTGATTGCTTCGCTTTCTACCGTCAGGTTCGGGGAGGTCGAAGCCGAGTTTACCCGCTGCGCAGGGCAGTTATACGAACGCAATTTTGAAGACGTCCGTGTCAGCAGTATTCATTTTCAACCTGATAACGAGTTTGCCAGCATTCACGAAGAAGAAACCGCGTTCACCCGGATGTTCGACTACCTGCGAATCGACGATGCCATTTCCGAAATCGTGATTACCGGCCATGCCGATAATACCGGCCTGGCCTGCTACAACGAGGGTTTGTCGGAACGTCGCGCCTGGTATGTCTACGATTTACTGGTTGCTCGCGGTATCGATTCAAGCCTGCTGCGGGTCGACTATGCCGGCGAGTCGAGGCCGGCACGCAAGGGCAGCAATAACAAGGCCCACGCCGCCAATCGCCGGGTAACGGTGGAACTTCGCCGTTGAAATCCCGGATAGGGGTCCGCGTCAATCGCTGGTGCGATTCAGCCGCGAGTACTTGGAGTTCCAGTAAACCTCACCGCCGTCCTCGGATTGAGATTGTGCTCGCGCCAGGATAAACAGCAAATCCGATAGCCGGTTGATATAACAGCTGGTAACCGGATTGACAGTCTCGTTCTCGCCCAGAGTCACCAGTCCGCGCTCTACGCGTCGGCAGACCGTGCGCGCGAGATGCAGGCTGGCCACCGCCTGCGAGCCGCCAGGGAGGATAAATTCCCTGAGCTCGTCGAGCCTGGCGTTGAATTCATCGGCGCTTTTTTCGAGTTCGCTGACGTAGTCGTCGGTAATCAGATGCTTGCCGGGCTGGCAAAGTTCGGCCCCGACATCGAACAGGTCGTGCTGCACCGAGAACAATAGTTGCTGCAGCGGGCCGTCGTCGAGCAGGCTCAATGCGAGTCCAAGGCAGGCGTTGAGTTCGTCAACTTCGCCCATGCAGTGCACGCGCGGATCGTTTTTCGGCCGGCGGCTGCCGTCCGCCAGGCCGGTGCTGCCCTGGTCCCCGGTGCGGGTATAAACTCTTGTCAGTCGATTTCCCATTATTCGAAACTATAGCCTGCGGTTAAAATGTAATTGCGTTCCGGGCTGGGCTGGTAGGCGGCCCCGAAGCCATTATTGGTGACAAATTCGGCATATTCCTCGTCTGCCAGGTTATTGACCCTGAAGTTTACATCCCAGGCCTGGTATTGGTAACCGATCCCTGCATTGTATACGGTGATCGAATCCAGCTTGCCAAATTCGTTGGCATTGTCGCCCTGCGCATACTTGGGCGCGCTGTAGTTATACTCGAGGTAAGTCATAAATTGATGGTTGAACCGATAGTCGGCGCGCAGCTTCGCGATGGTGTCGGCAACGCCGGAGACATCGTTGCCGTCGAAGCTGCCCGACCTGAATTTGGCGTCGACGTACCCGAGATCGATTTTCAGAGCAAACGCCGGAGCAAGCTGGCTAGACAACGACAGCGTTAATCCATCGCGCCGGGTATCGTCGAGATTTACATTTTCGCCGAAGGGCGGCACGTTTGGATCGAATTCGATTTCGTCTTCGAGGTCCAGCCGGTAAATTGAGGCGATTAGCCGGTGATCGCCCCGGGTAAGATCGAGACCGATCTCGAAAGATTCGCCGGTCTGGGTGTCGAGTATTTCACCCGGTTTGGCCAGCGCGAGCTCGTTGACCTTGGCGAAACGAAAGTTCTGGTCGTAGCGCAGCTTGATCCGGGTTTGCGGATCGATGAAGTAGGCGAGACCGAGTTCGCCAACGGTAACGTCGTCATCATACTCTTCTCCATCCGGAAAAGCGTTGCCGTCGGTAAAATCGTTTTCAACCGAGGTGTGCCGCATACCGAAGGTAAGCTGCAGGCTGTCGCTCAACTGGGGATTGAGCTGGAAGTACAGGCTCTGGCTGTCCTGTTCGTTGCTGGAAGTCGTTATCCCGGGGACGAAAAAAAAGAAAGGAATCTCAAGCTCGTAGTCGACTTCTTCGAGATCGATACCGACCACGTAAGGTACATCGACTCCGGCGTGAAAGCTGCCGGACAACTTCGGATTCAGGCTGTTATTTTCACGATCGTCGAAGCCGGTTTCAGGGCTCGGCGAGTTACGGAAACTCTGCCGAATATCCGCCTCGGTCTCGCGTCGGGTCGCATCTATGCTAAAGCGATGATCGCCGAAGTCGCGCGCGTAGCCCAGTCTGATAACGCTGATATCTTCATCTCGGAAATCGTCGACGAAACCCGAATTGACCTGGGTGGGATCATCCTCGAATTCGGTTTTGGACAGGGCACCGGGTAATTCCAGATCGTTGCTGACTTCCTGTACCTCGATAAAAAAGTTGTTCTGCGCCTCGTCGTATTCCAGCAAACCGGTGAAACTCGTGTTTTCTTCGGCGTTGTGGTCGCGGTAGTTGTCGGTTTCGAATTTTCCGGCCGACAGGCGATAGGCCAGCGTCGGGGTCAGGCGACTGGACGAATTGAAATCGATACCGCGGTAGTCGAAACTGCCGGCACGAGCGCTGACCTGGTGGAAACTCTCGACCGGTTTTTTGGTGATGATATTGATCACGCCGCCAACCGCCTGGTCACCGTAAAGGCTACCCGCGCTGCCCGCGAGCACCTCGATGCGTTCGATATCGTTGAGCGGCACATGGTGTAAATCCGGTGAGGCGGTATCGCTGTAATTTAGGCGCCGCCCGTTCACCAGCACCAGCGTGTTGGCATTGGCGGTCGAGGAGAATCCCCGCAAGCCGACATTGGCCTCGCTGCCATTGCCGAACAGGTCATCGATTTGCACGCCGGGTATGCCGCGCAAGACCTGGCTGGTCGACGTGGCACCGCTCGATTTTATTTCGCTTGCGGTCACCACGTATACCGTGGCGCTGGACGTGTTTCCCGCCTGCTCGGTACGGGTAGGGGTGATGACAATCGGGCCGAGTTCGGCGTAAGCCTGCACCGGGGCAACAGCCACGCACAGGCCTATCAGCAAGGAATGATATATCTTCATGTGGTTCTCCACGCAGAGAGACACACACAGTTGGCGAGAATCGAACAACGCGACAAGCTGTGAGAACTGCCACCCGCAGTTCTGGTCTTGTTAAATCACTTTCAGGCCGGTCTCCGGACTTCGAAGGCTTTGTTTGACTTCGTTACCGTTGCGGGGGCAGTACTCGATTTGCACGAGTTTCCCGATTCTCGCGACTGGCGCGCACCTGAAAACGTGTTCGCAATAATCAGGAAAACAGGTCTCGATGTCCAGTAAAATGAGGCCACGATGTCGCAGATGGACTATATTTGAGTCGATACTGGTTCTGTCGCATGATCCCATTCTCGAATTATTACCGCTAACTATCCGTGTTTAGTTTCAAATCAAGAGCCTGGCAATTAGGTTTAACCACTATTCTGGTGGTGGCTACCTATTTACTCAGCCTGACCTCGACTGTTTCGACCTTCGAGGGTGATTTGTTTTTGTATATCCTGGGTTTGCAACCGGAAGACCGGGAGTTAATCGCGATTTCATCGATGCGTGTTGCGCCCCAGTGGAGCCTGCTGCTGGTTTATGGGTTGATACTTGCGATTTACGTGAGCAAGTACACGCGCTCGCGCACCACGGCGGTGTCGATCCTGACGATGATACTGGTTCTCTTCGGGTTGTTGATGCTGGAAGTCATGCTTGCGGTTTTTGTGCAACTCTTTCTGCCGGTAGTATTTCCCGCGCTCGTCATGTTGCTGCTGTCGGCGATTTACTGGGCGCTGGACCTTTACCAGGGTTTCGCTACCAGCATGCTGACCCAGCAAAAACCGATTGCCCTGTCCGACGTGCGGGCGCGTATCGAGAAGGGAGACTTGCGTACCGCGCTGACCATGCTCAAGCAATGCCCTTACAGCGACGAACTGCTGGAGGTCGGCTATGAACTCGGCATGTTGCTGGAGTCCGGCAAGCATTGGGCCAGCGCGTTGAATCTGTATCACTGGCTTTCGAAATATGATCCGGGTCTGAGTGATTTCGTTACCCGTATCGAGGAAATTCGCAGAAACCGGGAACTGCTGCTCAAGCTTGGTAAGACGGAGCCGGTTGCGCAAGCCGAGGAGCCGATCATTGGGCACTATCGCCTGCTGCGCAAGATAGCCAAAGGTTCAACCGCGGTAATGTACGAAGCCACCGACACGCGCAGCCATAATCGTGTCGCGCTCAAGGTAATGAAATTGCGCAAGGATGAAGTCAACGATCGCGATCGTATCGAGCACTGGTTGCACGAGGCCGAGATCGTGTCGCAGCTCGATCACGACAATATCGTCAAGATTCACGATGCGGAGATGCTGGAAGACAGCGCCTATATCGCCATGGATTACATATCCGGTTACTCGATGTCGTTACGCCTGCGCAAGCGCCAGTATCTGACTGTCGGGGAATGCATCCGCATTTCCAGGGACATGCTGCGCGCGCTGGCCGTGGCCCACGGCCACGGTATCGTGCATGGCGATATCAAGCCCGCCAACATCATGTACGACGTGGTTAACGACACCTACATCCTGACCGATTTTGGTGCCGCCTATACCGAAAGGCGCGAACGCAGGGGCGACAATGTGATCGTCGGCACGCCGGCCTACATGTCACCCGAACAGCTCGAGGGTAAGAAGCTCGACGGGCGCTCCGACCTGTTCTCGCTGGCCGTGACGCTCTATCAGTTGCTGACCGGCCACCAGCCGTTTGCCGGTGACAGCCTGCCGGAGCTGAAGAAGAATATTGTCAGCGAGGAACCCGATCTGAATCATCTGACGCTGCCGGCCGGCATTACCCAGGTTATCATCAAGGCATTGCAAAAGAAAACCTACATGCGATTCGCCGATGCGCAGCAAATGCTGACCTCGGTGGAGTTTTGCGAAGCACAGTTGCGAGAGCGCATGCGGCAGCAATCGTGAAGCAGTTGTTACTCGGTTAGCACGGGCATCGAATCGATGCGTTTCTTACGCTCGCGCCAGGCGATCAGCATGCCGCCCGCGACGATCAGGAAGACACCCGGGATCAGTTTGTGGAAGGGGGCTTCGTCGAAGAAAATCCAGCCCAGCACGAAGGCGAATGGAATGCCGAAATATTCGTAGGGAGAAAGGCTGGCGGGTTTCGCCAGCCGGTAAGCGCTGATCAGTCCCAGCACCGCAAAACCACCCACCAGGCCCATGGCAACCAGCAGCAGCCAGTCCTGCACGCCAGTCACGGTCCGGTATCCGGTAGTTGCGAACAGAATTCCCAGGGCGCCGAGCAGGGCACCGACCGAAGCGTACATGTTGATCAGCGCGGTGGGTACGTGATCATCCACCAGTCGCACGCAAACGGTGGACAACGAGTAGCCAAAGGCTGCGCCGATTGGTAGCAGGCTGTAGGGGGTAAACACCTCGGTGCCCGGAGCCATAATCAGCAGCACGCCGAGAAACCCGACCAGTACCGCGAGCCAACGCCAGATGCCGACCCGGTGCCTGAGGATTGGCACCGACAATATCGTTATCAGTACCGGGCTGATATAGGTAAGGGTAGAGGCGGTGGCCAGTTCCATTTTGGTAATCGACAGATAGAAGCAGAATTGCGCCATCGCGATATAAAATCCGCGCACCAGGCCGAGACGCCACTGCCGGATAGCGAGTTTTCGGCCCCGGGAATGCCACTCCCGCGACAGCACCAGTACCAGCAGGCTTGGAATCAGCCCAAAGATATTGCGAAAGGTTGCCAGTTGCTGCACCGGGTAGCGATCGCCGAGATACTTGATGATGACGCCCTGCAGGTCAAACAGCAGTATCGCGAGCAGTATATATATGACTGCGCGCAGAAAGTGACTGGGGGCGGGTAGCATCAGGCAAGCTCGGTGGACGGGTGCGGACGGCGTAATTTAGCAAATTTTTCCAGCAAGCGTAGACTCGTTGCACCAATCGTCATACAATGCTCCTTCAAGAAGATGCTGCCTCCGCGGTGTTATCGCTTAGTGAATTACTCGATGGGAAGAACCGGCGGTTCCTCCCATTTTTGTGCGCGCGCATTTTTTTGAAACCGGAGTTTATGTGCCCAAAACAGCAATACTAGTCCTGCAGGACGGAACCGTTTTCAACGGCAGTTCGATCGGCGCCGACGGGATATCCAGTGGCGAGGTGGTGTTCAACACCGCGATGACGGGGTATCAGGAAATTCTCACCGATCCTTCCTATTGCCAGCAGTTGATAACCCTGACTTATCCTCATATCGGTAATACCGGTGTAAACCAGGAAGACGAAGAGGCCACCCGGATACACGCCAGCGGGCTAATTATTCGTGACCTGCCCCTGCGCGCGAGCAACTGGCGCAGCGAGGGCAGTTTGCAGGACTATCTCGAGCGGCGCGGCGTCGTCGCCATCGCCGACATCGATACCCGTAAATTGACCCGCCTGCTGCGAGACGGTGGGGCGCAATCGGGCGCGATTATGGCGGGAGATGATGTTTCCGAAGAGACAGCGCTCGCAGCGGCCAGGGAATTTGGCGGGCTGGCCGGGCTCGATCTGGCGCAGGTAGTTTCGGTTCAGGAACCCTATTCCTGGACGCAGGCGACATGGTCACTCGAGTCCGGATATCGTGACAATAGCGATACTCCGCACCATGTGGTTGCGTATGACTACGGTATCAAGAAGAATATTCTATGCATGCTGGCCGAGCGTGGCGCACGGGTTACCGTGGTGCCCGCCAGGACGCCGGCCGAGGAAGTGCTGGCGATGAATCCGGACGGCATTTTCCTGTCCAACGGGCCAGGTGATCCCGAACCCTGCGATTATGCGATTGCGGCCATCACCAGGATACTGGAAACCGAGATCCCGGTGTTCGGTATCTGCCTCGGGCACCAGTTGCTGGCACTGGCCAGCGGTGCCAGCACCGTAAAAATGAAATTTGGTCATCATGGCGCCAATCATCCGGTGCAGGACCTGGCGAGCGGGGTAGTTATGATTACCAGCCAGAACCACGGCTTTGCGGTTGACGAGGCCAGCCTGCCGCAGTGCCTGCAGGCGACGCATCGATCGCTGTTTGATGGCAGCCTGCAGGCGGTGCAGCGCACCGATAAGCCGGCATTCGGTTTCCAGGGTCATCCCGAGGCCAGCCCGGGACCGCATGATGTGGCCCCGCTGTTCGACCGCTTCTTCGAACTAATCGCGACTTACAAGGGTCGCCAGGGAGCAGCCTGATGCCGCGTAGACAGGATATAGAGTCGGTATTGATTATCGGCGCGGGACCGATTGTCATCGGTCAGGCCTGCGAGTTCGACTATTCCGGCGCACAGGCCTGCAAGGCCCTCAAGGAAGAAGGCTTCCGTGTAGTACTGATCAATTCCAATCCGGCGACCATTATGACCGATCCGGATACCGCGGACGCGGTCTACATCGAACCCATCCACTGGACCGCGGTCGAGAAGATTATCGCCAAGGAACGCCCCGACGTGCTGCTGCCCACGATGGGCGGGCAGACCGCGCTCAACTGTGCCCTCGACCTGGTGCGTGAAGGCGTGCTGGAAAAATACGGCGTGGAAATGATCGGCGCCACGCGCGAAGCTATCGATATGGCCGAGGACCGTGAGCAGTTTCGTGTTGCCATGACCGAGATCGGATTGAAAACACCGAAGGCCTTCATCGCGCACAGCCTCGAGGAAGCCTGGCAGGGACAATCGCAAATCGGTTTCCCGGTCATCATCCGCCCGTCTTTTACCATGGGCGGTAGTGGCGGGGGTATCGCCTACAATCGCGAAGAATTCGACG
>JAASSH010000279.1 GCA_021767985.1 Gammaproteobacteria bacterium
ATTGTAGTACACCAGCCGGAATATAGGGCTGTCCGCCGATAAACGAGTCGCGTCACTAAAAAGAGAAAAATTGACGGTGACTATATTTTATAAGCAGCCAAATTAAATCATTGATTTATAAAGAAATACCTGGATCTGCCGGCAGGCGCGAGGTAAATGAAACCGCTGTCACCGAAATTGGCCGTGGTTTTTCGCGAATCTGGCCTATATTAAACACGTTAACACTTTTAATTTCGGATTCCGAAAACACCGGAAAAGTAGCTCATGTTTCACACAAAACCCGATACGAACAAGACCAAAACGATCGATGCACTGATTCCGATGATCGATCTGTTCGCCGTACTGGCGATCGTATTCATGATTTACTCGAGTGATGAAATCATCGCCGAGCAGGAGAAAAGCCAGGAAACGATCGAAAAGATCGCTACTGATTATAAGAAATTGCAGGAAGAGGTTGCCGCGGCCGAACAGGCCAGGCAGGAACGTCGCGATCTCCTGGCCCAAAATGCGGTCAAGTCGTTAGAAGAAATCGAGAAGGAGCGAGAGCAGCAGGCGAAAGAGTTGGTCCAGCAATTTACGCAAATGCTGGAGCAGCAGCAAAGCCAGGCTGCGGTGGAGTATGAGCGTCTCGTCGCCAAGTTCGAACTCGAGCACGAGCAGGAAGTGGAAAAGCAAAAGGCCGAGCTCGAAGCTGAAAAGCGCCAGGATGTTGAATCGAAGGTGGCCGAGCTGGAGCAACAGGCGGAAATAGAAGTATCGAAGGCTAAACAGGAGTTCGAGCAGGTCGTTAAAGCCAAAGAGGCGCAGCTCGAGACGACCACGCAGGCGATTATTGCCGCCGAGATGGAGCGTGTAAAAGATCTGACCCAGCAGCAACAGCAACTCGAACAACAGAAGCAAATGCAGGTAGCCCAGCTGGAGCAACAGCGAACCCAGCAGGTAGCCCAGCTGCAGCAACAAAGCAGCCAGCAGATAGCCCAGCTGCAGCAACAACGATCCGAGGCCCTGGCACAGCAAAAAGCGGAGCTGGAAGCCCAGAAACAGGCGGCGGCCCAGGCAGCGGCCGAGCAGGCCCGGCAGCAGGCAGCAGCAGAAGCGGAGCAGGCACTTCAGAGAGAGTTGGCCGCGCAGCAGGCCAAGCTCGAGGCGCAAAAGGCACAGGAACTAGCGGCGGCCCAGGCAGCCGCAGAGCAGGCTAAACAGCAGGCGCTGGCGCAAGAGCTGGCCGCTCAACAGGCCCAGCTCGAGGCGCAAAAGGAACAGGAACTGAAGCAGGCAGAAGCGGCTGCACGGGAACTGGCACAGCAAGCGGCGCAGGCGGCCGCCGAGGCAGCCGAGCGTGAAGTCATGAAGACGGCCAAGGAACGGGCACAGGCTGAAGTCGAAGCGGAACACGCGCAAGAGCTGGAGAATCAACTGGCCCAGCTCGAGGCCGAGAAGGATGCCGAGATCCAGCCGTTTCTCGAAGCCGAGCAGGCCAGGAAAGAGGCAGAGAAGGTCAGGGAACAGATCGTCGATAACCTGCTCGAGAACTTCAAGGACGACGATGGTGGAGACGTGAACATCGACCAGAAGACCGGCAAGGTTCGGATCAACTTCCAGGAATCCTATTTCGTGCGCGGATCGGCCGAGCTGTCGGACAGCATGAAGGACTTACTGCGGGTCATGATTCCGAAATATGCGAAAAGTATTTACGAAAACGAGGGTGCGGCCAAGCAGGTCGAGTCGCTCAAGATTTCGGGTCTGACGTCGCCTATCTTCCGCGGCAAATACTTCGACATCAACGATACCTCTCCCGAAGGCGAAGAGGCGCGTGAATACAATTTGAAACTCAGTAACGATCGCGCGCTCGCGATGTACAACTTCATTTTCGACGAGGCGGAAATGGGCGATTACCAGTACCGCGCCGATTTAAAGGCCGACCTGGGTATCGAAGCGCTGGGTTACCGGACGGCAACCCCGGTTCCAGGCCACCTGGTTGGAGAAAAAGCGATCTGTATCGAGTACGACTGTAAGAAGGAGCAGGCGTCTATTCTGGAATTCCGACTGTATTCGGAATTGTAAAACTTACTTTGATCCTGACGATGGGTTAGTGGAGTAACAAATGTTTAAGTACGTATTTTTAGGAATTGTTGCGGCAACGGTTTATTTCGTGTTCATTCTGGACGTGGAGTTCACCAATCAAATGATTGGCAGGCTGTTTATCAGCGGTATCGGGGCGTGTTTCCTCGTATTTTGTTTTTTCAAGTTCGGCTTGCATTACAAGATCGCATCGGTGAACCGTTTCGCCACGGCGTTCTACTACGCGGTGTTCGAGTACAAGAAAGTGCAGACTTCACCGTCGGACCTCGACTACGTCGACAGTGTGCGCCAGCAAGCCGAGGTAGCACTGGCCGCAAACTTCGATCCGACGCTGTCGGCCGGTCAGCTGGCGATTCCGGTGACGCTGTATTCCGGCAAGGATCCCTACCTCGAGGAATTGCGCGCCAAGATCAAGGAAGCGGAAAAGCTCAAACTGCAGTCGCACCAGCTCGATGCCAAGGCGAACATACTGCTGGACAAGACCCAGGAAGACCTGGTCGAGAAAAACCTCGCCACCGGCGAGCAGCCCAAGCTGTTCGATCGCTGGTTCGAAATGGTCGAAGGCACGGAAGCAATCATCGAGCTGACGACCAACGAGGTGAAGGACCAGGGTTACGGGCTGGCGCCGGATTACGAAATGATCAGCCGCATCGCGCTCGACCGTAATCCGCACTTCGGCACGACCTACAAGTTCTTCGATTCGGAGGCGATTGCCGGTGTCATCTCGCGGGCGCCCTTCATGATCATCCTGATCGGTATTATCGGTACCTTCGCGGGTTTTTACCTGGCCCTGGCCACGGGTGGCGACATCAAGGCCGGTGCGGCCGTGGCGATCGTCAGCTCGCTGGTGGGTCTGCCGACCGCGCTGTTGATGGAGTACATCAATACCCTGTTTCCGGACCAGGATCGCTACCAGCGGGCGTTCAACACCTATAAGGTCGCGCTGGAACTTCTGTTCAATCACGAACAGGAGCTTTCGAGCATCCGTCAGGACCGCAGGAAAGAAGACAGACTGCCGGGAGAGTATCAACCCGGAGATAACGATGCGTCGGAGTTCAGAGGGCCAAACTAGCGCCTGATTTCGCGTAATGCAGTTATGTAAAAGGGGACGGATTTCCGTCCCCTTTTTCGTTCCGGTCCCATACTTTGGGTTCCGCCACGCCGCTTCTTAAGCTGAGGTTCTGATTTTTTAACGCGGTGAAATATAGAACCGGAGTCGGTGCAGCTGCCGAGACCGGGGATTGAAGCAGTAATCCCTCCGTTGCGCACCAGATTTCCGCCTGGTCCGTCCCTGATTCTTACCAGATATACCTTAAGAAAGTAACCGGAATGCCGATTTAGAAATAATAGCTTTTATTAAGTTTCCAGGTTCCTGTATTGACTACCGAAAATTCCAGTTCCAGCGAGAACGCGGGTTGCAGCGACGCATCGAAAACCCGTGAAGAGTTGCTCGAGGAGATCGGTCAGCTTCGGAAAAAATTTGCCCGGTTGGAAGCGGATAACCAATCCGAAAAGGAGCGCAACCAGACCCTCTCGCGGGCGATTAATATCGGCTACTGGGAATGGGACGAGTATACCAAGCAAGCTGCCTATTTCTCCGAAGAAATGGCGGGTATATTCGGGATGAGCCGGGAGAAACTGTATGAAATCTACAAGGATGAGGAAGATATTTTTCAGTTTATCCATCCCGACGACCTGGATCACTATATCGCCAACCTGAGTGCCGTGCTGGATCCTGATCATCCGCGCGGTTTGGCACACACCTTCGATTATCGAATCGTCAGGCCCAATGGCGAAGTTCGCTACGTGCGTGAGCTGGAATACGGCGTAATGGAAAGGGATGGCGTTATTGCTCGCAGCTACGGCGCGATTCAGGATATGACCGATATACACGAGTTAACCCAGTCCCGGGTGCAAAGCGAGCGACGCTACAGTTCGCTGTTTTCCCAGTTACCATTGGGTGCCCAGGAACAGGATTGGTCCAGGATTAAAGTTGCTGTCGACAAGCTGAAGGCCGACGGCATAGAAGATTTAAAAACGTATCTAGTCGATAACCCCGGGGTATTGAAGGAGTTGATCGGGATGATCTCGATCGTCAGCGTCAACGATGCCTTGTTGAAAATATATGGAGCAAGTTCTGCGGAAGAGTATATCGAGGGCGAGGAAGACGTTACGGACTGGTGGGACGAGG
>JAASSH010000280.1 GCA_021767985.1 Gammaproteobacteria bacterium
GATGGTTTCGACGTCGACGCGCTAATCGCGTTAAAAGCCGCCGGCAAAAGTGTGACCGAGCACCCGGGTGTCGAGAAACTGGATGGCGACCGGATTATCGATATCGAATGCGATATCTGGATCCCGGCGGCACGTCCCGATGTGATCCACGAAGGCAACGTGGATCGGCTCAACACCAAACTGGTGGCGCAAGGCGCAAACATCCCGATTACCTACGCCGCGGAAAAAGTACTGCACGACAAGGGAATTCTAAACCTCCCTGACTTTATCGCCAATGCCGGTGGCGTCATTTGCGCGGCTATCGAAT
Source organism: Gammaproteobacteria bacterium (assembly GCA_021767985.1). Lineage (GTDB taxonomy): Bacteria > Pseudomonadota > Gammaproteobacteria. Next base: position 308 of record JAASSH010000280.1, read on the forward strand.
ACCAGGGAGCCGGCGAAGCGGCCGCGTTAGCGGCGATCGAGGAAAAACTGCGGCGCAATACGCGTGAGGTTCTCGAAGCCTCGCAACGCGAGCAAATCCTGCCGCGCGATGCCGCATTGGCGCTGGCTCGCAAACGGGTCGAACAGGCGATGCGCCATCGCCGCTGGCATATTTTTTAGGCGGAGCCCGGGTCATGTTTCGAATCCGTTTTCATGGTCGCGGCGGTCAGGGAATGAAAACAGCGAGCCGCATTCTCGGCACCGCATTTTTTAAAGCCGGCTACGAGGTACAGGACGCGCCACGTTACGGCGCCGAGCGTCGTGGCGCACCGATCTTCGCCTACGTGCGTGCCGACAGGACCGCTATCAACGAGCGCGGCGTTATCGATCGACCCGACCTGGTTTGTGTCGCGGACGATACCCTGGTCGGCATGCCCGCGGCCGGCGTTGTCCAGGGAATGGATGCGCACACGGTGCTACTGATCAACAGCCACGAGACCGCCGAAACCTGGCAACAGCGACTGAATACCGAGGCCAGTATTCTGATTCTAATGGCGACCGAAGACGTCGAGGATCGCGCTGAATTGCCTTACATCGGCAGCCGCTGCGCGGCCGCGGCCGCGGCCCTGACGAATGTCATCGAGCGCGAGACCCTGGCCGAGGCCCTGACCGAGGAACTCGGTCACCTGCCCGATGACGTTATCGGACAAAACCGGGATATTGCGCTCAGGGCGTTTGACGACATGGCGCAGCATGCCGGCCTGGTAGCGCCGGGCGGCATGCCATCGGCGAGCGATTACGATCGGCCCGAGTGGATCGAGATGCCGTTCGAAAACGCCGCTATTTCCAATCTCGCGATTCACGCCGGGGCCACCAGCGTCATGGTGCGCACCGGACTGTGGCGCACCATGCGTCCCGTCATCAATTACCCGAAATGCAGCGGCTGTGCGTGGATCTGCAGCACTTACTGCCCCGATGGCGCGATTAACGTGCGTGCCGACGGCTACCCGGAAATCGATTACGATCATTGCAAGGGTTGCCTGGTGTGCGTCGCGCAATGCCCGCCGCATGCAATCGAATCGATCGCGGAACACGTCGCGCGCGAACAGGAAGCGGAGGCAAGCTCATGACCCGTAAACTGCTGACCGGCAACAGCGCCGCCGCCTGGGGCGCGCGCCTCGCCCGGGTCGATTACATACCGGCGTTCCCGATCACGCCTCAAACCGAGATCATCGAGGACCTGGCCGCCTGGACCGACCGGGGCGAAATGGACGCGCGGCTGGTAACGCTGGAATCGGAGCACTCGATGATTACCGCGGCCGGCGCGGCTGCCTCCTCCGGGGTACGCGCCTTTACCGCGACCTCGAGCCAGGGTCTGCTTTACGGCATGGAAATGGTTTATACCGTGGCCGGCTGGCGCACGCCCTTTGTCATGGTCAACGTATCCCGCGGCCTCGCTTCCCCGATCACGCTGGAATCGGATCACAACGACATCATGGCCGCGCGCGATAGCGGGTTTCTGCAAATCCATTGCGCCACCTGCCAGGAAATCGCCGACGGCGTCCTGATCGCTTATCGCCTGGCCGAACACCCCGACGTGCGCATGCCCGCGATCGTCAACCTCGACGGCTTTTACCTGTCCTTTACCCGCGAACCGGTCGACCTGGCGGAAGTTTCACAGGCGAGCGCGTTCGTCGGTGAATACGACCCTGAAAACCTGCAGTTCAAGGGCAACTCACCGCTCAGCCAGGCGATGGCCGTGCTCGGCGGCGGCCCTTATTCGTATTTTCGCTACGAGGCCCACCTGGCGGTGCAAAGGGCACTGTCCGTCTACGACGAAATCATCGATGAGTTCGAGGACCGGTTCGGCCGGCGTTACGACATGATCGACAGTTATCAGATGCAGGACGCGGAATATGTATTCGTCATGCTTGGATCATTCTCGACCAAGGCGCGAGATGCGGTCGACAGCCTGCGCGACGCCGGCTGGAAAGCGGGCCTGTTGCGGCCGCGGTTGTTTCGGCCGTTCCCGCAGCAGCAACTCGGGCAGCTGCTGCAGGGTCGGCGCGCGGTTGCGGTCATCGATCAGAATATTTCGATGGGCATGGGGGGTGTATTGCACAGCGAGCTTGCGACCGCGCTATACGGCGCGAGCGATGCGCCGCTGCTGGCAAGCTATATCGGCGGCCTCGGCGGCCGCGACATCAGTCAGCAGGAGTTCTTTGCGATCGCAGACGAGTTGCGCCAGGCCGACGAACGCGGCGAGGTAGCAGCCCCGCGCCTGCTTTACACCGAGCATGAATTAACCGAAATGCGCAAGCTGCAGGCCATCGCGCAGGCGGAGCACGCCGAAATACAACAGAACTGAGAGCGCAGTCATGAGCAAGCAATCACCCCTGCATTTTCATCGCATGAAGGACATGCCCTCGACCCACCTGCTCGGCACCGGTACGCCGACCTGTGCCGGCTGCGGCGGCCTGGAAACCCTGCATACGATGTACGATATCCTGGGCAAGAAAACCGTCTTTGTTAACGCCGCCGGCTGCATGACGCTGTTGTCGGTATATCCCTTCACCCCGTTTCACGGAGGTTGGCTATACACCTCGATGGCTTCCGCGCCAGCGGGAGCGCAGGGAGTGCGCGACGCACTCGATATCCTGCTGCAGAAGAAGAAACTGTCAGCCGACGAAGACGTCGAGGTCGTGGTCATTACCGGGGATGGCACCGCTTACGGCATGGGTATGTCGGCGACTTCAGGGGCCATGGATCGCAACCTGGACTTTATATACCTGTGTTACGACAACGAAGGTTACGGCAACACCGGCCAGCAGTATTCACCGGCAACGCCGCACGCGGCAAGAACGTCGACCAGCCGAGGCTCCCACGGTTACCCGGGGTACAAGAAAGACCTGTTTGCAATCTGGGCGGCGCACAATCCCGCCTATGTGGCCACGGTCATCGCCGCTGAACCCCTGGATCTCGCGAAAAAGATCGAAAAAATTCAGACCATGAGCGGGCCACGCATGCTGATTTCGCTCGCGCCCTGCCCGACCGGCTGGGATTACGACCCGCAGCTCAGCGTGGAAATCGGTCGCCTGGCGGTTCAGACCGGCGTCTGGCCGCTAAAGGAGTACTGTGATGGCGAGGTGCGGCACACCAAAGTGCCGAAACAGCGCAAACCGGTCGACGAGTACCTGCAATTGCAGGGACGTTTTCGCCACCTGTTCGAACCAGAGCGCGACGTGGAGGGCATTGCAGAAATCCAGGCTCGGGTCGATGCCTACTGGGAACGCGTTGAAAGCGAATGAATACGATAGCGAGACCACGATATACCGGCCATGCTTTTTGACAACGAGATGACGGAGAAACGGACAAATGCCTGCACAAAAACTGAAACAGATGCTGGATGATCGCAACATCAAGTACATCAGCATTAACCACTCCCCGGCCTATACCGCACGCGAAACCGCGGCATCGACCTTCGTACCGAGACGCGAATTTGCCAAAACCATTATCGTTGACCTGGATGGCGAGAAAGTCATGGCGGTGGTATCCGCATCGCGCCACGTCGATATTTCGAGTCTGCGGAGCCTGGCCGGCGCCTCGGAGGCCCGCCTGGCTACCGAAGACGAATTCAAGTCGCTGTTTCCGGACTGCGAACTCGGAGCAATGCCGCCGTTCGGCTCGCTCTACGATATGCGGGTGTACGTCGACGAAATGGTAACCGAGGTAGACGACCTGTGTTTCAACGCCGGTTCGCACGAACAGATCATGCGCATGAGCTGTGCCGATTACCTGCAGTTCGAACAACCGGTCACGGGTAACATCGCGGTCAAGGAATAGGCCGACCGGGGCCGCGGCGATCCTAATCGAGACTGCCGAACACCCGGCGCAACAATTGCGTGGTGCGCGCCGCGGGATTGGCGCGGATGTTGGCTTCCTCTTCGGCAATTAACAGGAACAGCC
>JAASSH010000281.1 GCA_021767985.1 Gammaproteobacteria bacterium
ACGCGAATTACTACAGGTCTTGACGATAAGGCCACGCCAGATGTCGAGCACTGCCCTGTATGCGTATCTGAATTTTCTCGATGAAAACCGTCTCGATGCGCATGCCGAGAGACTAGTTTTCTGGAAAAAGATTTTTGCACCGCTGAGTGTCGTAGTCATGTGCCTGCTGGCATTTCCTTTCATACTGGGTTCTCAGCGTCAGTCCAGTAGTGGTCAAAGGCTATTGATCGGCATTTTGTTGGGACTGGCTTTCGTGGTAGTCGAACGGTTGCTAACCCAGATTGGCATTCAGTTCCGGATCAACGCCCTGTTGGTAGCCGCGTTTCCCAGCCTGCTGTTCCTGTCGGCAGCAATTTACCTGTTGATCAGAAAACAGTCACACGGTGTCGGCATCGGCCTGTTTGCTGTCGGCTCCCAACGATGATACGTCGATAATCCGGGTCTGACTCAGTTTGTCATGCCAGGTGTAGGGTTTGAAAAGCCGCCACAGGTAACCTAAACCGAAACATAGCAGTGACAGCAGCGCAAATATCAAACGCAGGTAACTGATGCCCCAGCTGGGGTTGCCGCCAAATTCCGACACGATGCGAATTTTCCAGGCGCGCATACCGAGAGTCTGTCCGGACTTATGCCAGAACCACGCGTAGAAACTAAACCACGTGAATAAGAGGTAGGCACTGAACAATGGGCTCGATTCGATTGCCTCACCCTGGTTGACAGCCAGGGCAATAGCGGCGGCCACGAACAGTACCGCGAATATCAGAAAGCTGTCGTATAACATGGCGGCAAGTTGTTTGAACAAACTTGCCGAAGGGCAATCACGATACTGATCGACGGACATACTTTTTGGGAATTTAATGCTCGATTCTTTTGGAAAAAAATCGAGGTTGGTTGATAATAACAAAAAAAAATTTGGTGTAACTTTTTTCAATCACGCAACTATAATACACAACGTAAACAGTTAGCAGCATTCGTAAAAGATATTCCGATTCTATGTTATTATCGCGAACGCTTTTTACAATGACTTTCGTAAATTAACGCTAGGAGACCAGATAATGGCGACAGCAAAACGCGCAGCTAAGCCGAAGGCCAAAGCTGCAAAACCTGCAGTAAAGAAAAAGGCAACCAAGCCCGCAGTAAAAAAGAAAGTATCAAAACCCGCAGCTAAGAAGGCTGTCGTTAAGAAAAAAGCAGCCAAACCCGCGGTCAAGAAAAAGGTGGTCAAGAAGGCCGCTAAGCCCGCAGTCAAAAAGCGTCCCGCCGCAAAGAAAAAAGTTGCAGCGAAGACGATTTCTCCGGCCAGGCTGAAAGCGGCCGAAGCCAAGAACGCAGCGTTGGCCAAAGAAATCAAGAGCCTGAAGGATCAGCTCAGGGCGGTTAGCAAGTCTATTGCCGCGGCTTCGAGAGCTGCAAAGCCCAAGAAAAGAAAGTAACGTAAGCGATGCGTTAGATTAAGAAAGGCACAGCACGCTGTGCCTTTTTTTTGCCTATGGAAAAATCGCCACCGACTGACAATGACCCCGCTATCGATCGCTTTATCGATAGCCTGTGGGCGCAAAAGGGATTGGCCGATCTGACCCTGCGCGCTTACCAGCAGGATTTGCGTCAGTTCTCGCGGTGGTTGGCTAAGCGCGGCATTCGCCTCATCGAAGCCGACCAGGCTCGCATTCAGCAATACCTGGCGGAACGCTACGATGCCGGAGCTTCGGCACGCACCAATGCCCGCCTGCTGTCGACGCTAAAGCAGTACTACCGTCATCTGATCAGGGGTGGAGAGCGCCAGGATAATCCCACCGCATTGATAAGCTCTCCCAGGATTCATCGCAGTCTGCCCCAGACGCTGGCGGAAAACGATGTCGAAAAATTATTGCAGGCACCCGATCTCGAGAGCCCTTACGGCTTGCGCGATCGCTGCATGCTCGAGCTGATGTACAGCTCGGGATTACGCGTCAGCGAACTGGTTGGACTGCAGCTCAATCAGGTCAACACCAACCTCGGACTGGTTCGTCTCATCGGAAAGGGCAACAAGGAGCGCGTGGTGCCGGTCGGCGAGGAAGCCTTGCACTGGTTATCTTTGTATTTGAAGCAGGGACGACCGAACCTGCAAAATTCCAAAAAGCTTAGCGATGCCCTGTTCTTATCGAGTCGAGGCGTCGGTATCAGCCGTCAGGCGCTGTGGCAGAATATTAAGAAGCATCTGCTAAAGGCCGGTATCAAAACCGTGTTTTCACCGCATTCCTTGCGTCATGCCTTCGCCACACATTTGCTCAATCATGGTGCGGACCTGCGAACGGTACAAATGCTGCTGGGCCACAGCAGTTTGTCGACAACCCAGATCTATACCCATGTCGCCCAGGAGCGCCTGGCATCGATTCACGCCAGGCATCATCCTCGCGGTTAATCGCCTGGGGACAGTATACTTATTTCACCAAGAGTGAAATAAGTATACTGTCCCCTTAAAGCCCTGCATTAGTGTAAAAGCGTGAACAGCTTGCGGCGGTATTTCTGCACGCTCGGGTGTTCGCCGCCGAGCATGTCGAACAGCTCGAGCAGACCCTTACGGCCGGCGTCTTCCTCGAATTCACGATCGATACGCATGATGGCGAGCAGGCATTCCATCGCGCTGTCATAATCGCCCTGGGCGGTGAGGTGGCGGCTCTTTTGCATCAGGGCCTCGAGATCCTGCGGGTTTGCCTCCAGGCGCTGCTCGATCTCGGTTAGCGGTGGCAGGTCGGCAAGCTGGGCCGCCAGATTGATTTCGGCGCGCAACTTTATCGCTGCTTCGAGTTTTGCGCCTTCCTCGTCGAGGCTGTCCAGTAACGCCAGGGCACTCTCGGTGTCGCCCTGGGCGTTTACGATTTGCGCGATGGTAACCTTGAGTTGCGCGTTATCCGGATCATTCGACAGCGCGTGGTTCAGCATCTCCAGCGCCTGTTCGGTCTGACCCTGCTGGTAGGCCATCATCGCCGCCTGCATGAACTTGTCCGACTCCGAAACGATATGCTTGTCGAGCATCGCGCGAATTTCCGATTCCGGAACCGCGCCCATGCGCTCGTCGACCAGTTGCCCCTGGAAAAAGAGCTTCATCGTGGGCAGGCTCTTGATACCGAAATGCGCTGCCAGCTCCTGTTCCTGGTCGGCATTTACCTTGGCAAGTTCGAACTTGCCGTCGTACTCCTCGGCGAGCTTTGCCAGCATCGGCATGATGGTCTGGCAGGGTTGGCACCAGTCGGCCCAGAAATCCACCAGCACAGGCTTGTTTATCGATTTTTCCAGCACCAGTTGCTGGAAATTCTGCATACCGACATTGTGAATGTAGGGTGACTCGCTCATAATAGAGAACCTGAAAAAAGATGCGCATTATATCAGGCCCATGAGCGTAAAATTCAAGGGTCTGGGAATGCGCGATCGATTTACAGTCAGGAACCACCACCTTTGAAAAATCAGTACGACGCCGCCTCGATCGAAGTTTTAACGGGGCTCGAACCGGTCAGAAAACGACCGGGCATGTATACCGACACCACCCGACCCAATCACCTCGCGCAGGAGGTGATCGACAATAGTGTCGATGAAGCCATTGCCGGATTCGCAACGCAGATCGGGGTGATTTTGCACGCCGACCAGTCGCTTAGCGTGATCGATAACGGCCGCGGCATGCCGGTCGATATTCACCCGCAGCAGAAGATTCCCGGGGTCGAGGTGATTCTCACCAAACTGCACGCCGGTGGAAAATTCTCCAATAAGAACTACCAGTTCTCGGGCGGCCTGCACGGCGTCGGGGTCTCGGTCGTCAATGCCCTGTCGAAACAGCTCGACGTGCGCGTGCGGCGCGAGGGCAAGGAATACACGATCAGTTTCCGCGGCGGCGAAAAGAAAGACAAACTGACGCAGACCGGCACTGTCGGCAAAAAGAATTCGGGAACCAGCCTGCGATTCTGGCCCGACCCCAAATACTTCGACAGCCCGAGCTTCTCGGTGACGCGACTCAAACATATCCTGCGCGCCAAGGCGGTGCTGTGCCCGGGACTGCGGGTCAAATTCTATATCGAGAAAACCAAGGAATCGGTCGAGTGGCTCTACCAGGACGGATTGTCCGATTACCTGCTCGAGGCACTCGAAGGTTACGAACTATTGCCGCCGCAACCGTTCTTCAATTCGCTGCAGGGCGAACACGAGGCAGTCGACTGGGCGGTTTCGTGGCTGCCACAGGGTGGCGAGTCGATCACCGAGAGTTATGTCAACCTGATTCCGACTTCGCAGGGCGGAACCC
>JAASSH010000282.1 GCA_021767985.1 Gammaproteobacteria bacterium
CCATTCTTTTTCTTGTTCTTAATCTCGCCTTCCCAGGTTTCGCCGCTCGAAATCGTGCTCCATAGATCTTCATAAAGCGACTCATGCATGTCTTCATGACGGACAATCCTGTGAGTCGCGCCTAACAGTTCTTGCTGGCTGTATCCGGATATTTCGCAAAACGCGTCACTGGTCGACGTGATTACACCTTTTTTGTCCGTCGAAGACGTGATCACGTACTTATCGACGATGTCGACGTAGCTGACCAGTTCGTTGTTAGCCTGCTCCAGCCGATGATGGGCATCCTGCACCCGCTTCTCGGCCTCGATTCGCCTGGCAACCTCTCGCGACAGGCGCCGGTTCCAGAACAGGATGATACCGATCACCAGGAATACCACCGCCAGCACCTTCCATAACAGGTCGTAATCGAATCCGTGTTCGTAGCGCAGTTTTATCCAGTTTCGATAAATCTGGTCACGCTCCTGCTCGGTGATGGAGTCGAGCGCCTTTTGCAGTATCGGGGTAAACTCCGGCCAGTCGTTTCTGACCGCCATCGATAATTCATAGCTGTACGGAGTCTCACCGGAAATCTTGATATTGGTCAGGCCTTCACGCCGGATGACATCGCTGACGGTGGCGATATTACCGATGTAAGCATCGACCTTGCCGTGGGAAAGCTTTTCCAGCGCATCCGCAACGTTATCCGCCAGGTAAAGATCGAGATTGGGATGATCTTTTTCCAGCAAGTCCTGGGTTGCGTAACCTCGCACCACGGCGACGGTCTCGTCCTTCAGATCCCTGATGCCGTTGACGTATGCAACCTGGTCGCTGGTGACGATGACCATCGGAAACGACAGGTAGGGTTGGGTAAAATCGGCGTACTCGCGTCGTTGCTCGGTCGCAACAACGCATGAAAACATATCGAGTTTACGGTTCTTGACGGCGTCGACGACCTCCGACCAGGGCTTTTCCTTTTCGATATCGAAACGTATACCCAGCTTCTGCCCGACCAGGTTTATGTACTCGGCCGCCATCCCGACATAGTTGCTGTCATCGTCGACATATTCAAAGGGCGACCAGTCGATATCGACCGCGAGCCGAATCGACGGGTGCGCCTGCAACCACTGTTGCTCGGCTTCACTGAGTTCGATGGTTGGCGTCGATGCCAGCAAAGCGTTTGGCATAGCCATCAGGCTGGCCGCCAGAATGGCAATGCTGAACTTCACGATATTGATTTTCTCAATCAAGCGTCTACCCATATTCTTCGCGTAAACCGGGTGGAACGGTACTCTCCAATCTATCCTGGACGCATGCGCGCATCGCCGTTTCTGCAGCGACAGCATCTTTATCGGCCGCCAACGGCGTTTCCTGAAGTTTTCTTAATAGTTATTTTTAATACGGCCGCTAATCGTAACCGGGCGTTATCGAGATAATCTTTTCCATCCCCGATAACGGGTTCGAGCCGGCTGCTGCAGGCTAAAAACCTCGTGCAATAGCGGGAACAAGAGACTAGTATTTTGCGGGCTTGATCAAGTGGTGATCAAATTCCGGCGGCAGTCCGCTACAATCAGCCCTATGAGTGACGAGAAACCCGCTTCAAAACCCGAACACTACGGTTTTTTGCAGGTCCCCAACTATTCGATGATCGCGTTCTCTTCGGCCATCGAACCCTTGCGTATGGCCAACCGCGATGCCGGCAGGGAGCTTTATCGCTGGAGTGTTTACACCATCGACGGGCTGCCGGAAAAAGCCAGCAACGGTCTCGAGATCACGCCCGACGGCAGCATCGAAAGCGCTGAAGATATCTCGATCCTGTTCGTCTGTGGTGGCGCCGATATCGCCGAGGCCTGGTCGAAGCAGCTGCAATTTGCGTTGCGCCGCATCGCCAAGCGCAGCGGCATGAAACTGGGCGCCCTTTGTACCGGCAGCTACCTGCTGGCACGGGCCGGTCTGCTGGACGGTTACCGCTGCACCATCCACTGGGAAAACATCGCCAGCCTGCGCGAGGATTTTCCCGAAGTCGTGGTGACTGATGACCTGTTCCTGATTGACCGCGACCGAATCACCTGCGCCGGCGGTCAGGCGGCGATGGACATGATGTTGAAATTGATCGAAAGCCGGCACGGCAACAAGCTGGTGACGCACATATCGGAGCAGTTCATGTGCGAGCGTATCCGCAGCTCGGACGATCGCCAGCGCATACCGTTGCACCTGGCGCTGGGTTCGAATCAACCGAAGCTGACCGAAGCGGTGACCTTGATGGAGGCCAACATCGAAGAACCGATCAGCCTCGACGAGCTTTCGAGCTATGTCGGCATCTCGCGTCGTCAGCTCGAACGTCTGTTTCAGAAACACCTGAATTGCGTGCCGACGCGCTACTACCTGAACCTGCGACTGAATCGCGCGCGCCTGCTATTGCTGCAAACCAGCAAGTCGATCGTCGATATCGCACTTGCCTGCGGGTTTATTTCGGCGCCGCATTTCAGCAAATGCTACCGCGACCTGTTCGGCATTCCGCCGCGCGACGAACGTCGCAAGCTGCAGGCCCGGGCGGCTGGCGAACAGGTAGATCTTCCGCTCGAGGACGAGCGCGTGGCCGGCAACTAGCGCGGCTCGAGAGACAGCTCAGGCCGGGCGACGACGACGCGAGCGACGCTTGCGGCCTTCGTCAGCGGTTTGTTCCGCCTTGGGTTTGGGAGCCGGGAAATTCACCACTTTCGCCAGCTCTTCATAAGCGTCGGTTTTATGCGGAATCGCCATTGCCTCGATGAAGTACTCCTGGAATTTCGGCTCAATCGCGGTCTCGATTTTTTCGACCTTGGGCAGTATCTCGCCAATTTCGAGACGCGACGGAAAATTCAGTAGCGCGATACGCGCACCGGTGCCTGCGGCGTTACCGACCGAGCCGACCTTGTCGAGGTTACAATCCGGGATCAGTCCGAGCACCATCGCATATTTAACGTCGATATGGCTGCCGAAAGCGCCCGCAAACCCGATGCGATCGACTTTTTCGATTCCCATGCGATCGATCAGCAGGCGCGTGCCGGCATGCAGTGCGGCCTTGGCAAGCTGGATTGCACGCACGTCGTTTTGCGTGATTCGAATCGGACGTTCACCCGCCTGCAGCACGTAGGCCCAGGTGCGCCCGTCCTGCACGATACGATCGCTTTCCCTGCCGACAACCGGTCCGATCACACCGTCCTGGTCGATCACACCGGAGAGGTACATCTCCGCGACCACCTCGATGATGCCCGAACCGCAGATACCGCTAACGCCCACCCTGGCGCTTTTTTCGGCAAACTCGGGATCGTCGGACCAGGCCTCGCAGCCGATCACGCGGAAGCGCGGTTCCAGCGTTTGCGGATCGATGCGCACGCGCTCGATCGCGCCGGGCGCGGCGCGCTGGCCCGAAGTAATCTGCGCGCCCTCGAAGGCGGGTCCGGTCGGGCTCGACGCGGCCAGCAGCCGGTTGCGATTGCCGAGCACGATCTCGGCGTTGGTGCCGACATCGACCAGCAGCACGTATTCCTCGGCCAGGTCCGGCCGCTCCGACAGGATAACGCCCGCGGTGTCGGCGCCGATATGCCCGGCGATGCAGGGCAGGGTGCAAACCCGCGCTTCGGGGTGCAAATGGATATCCAGTTCGGCGGCGCGCAGCACCTGGGTCTGGTCCGTCGCCAGGGTAAACGGAGCGCCGCCCAAGGGAGTCGGGTCGATGCCGAGAAACAGGTGATGCATGATCGGGTTGGCGACCACCGTCATATCGAGAATGTCCTCGAGCGCGATGCCGGCGGATTTGGCGGCGCGTTTGGCCAGCTGGTTGAAAGCTTCGCGCACCACCTGCGTCATCGCCGCATCGCCGCCGTCGTTCATCATGACGTAGGACACCCGGCTCATCAGGTCTTCGCCGAAACGTATCTGCGGATTCATGGTATCGGCGGTGGCGACAACTTCACCGGTAAACAGGTTGCAGAGTTGCGCCGCGATCGTGGTCGATCCGAGATCGACCGCAAGCCCGTAAACCTCTTCTTTTACGCCCGGCCATACCGCGATGATTTGCTGAAACTGGTAAACCGCAACGGTGACCCGGCGCTCTGCTTTGGCCAGCGCCGGTTGCAGCAGACGTAACTGCGACATTTCGCAATCCATCACCGGAAGCTCGTGTTCGTTGACCAGCGCCTGCTGCAGCCGTCGCTTGTCCGAGATCGGCGCATGCATGTCAGGCTCGGGCAGGGTCACCGTGTAAAGGTGCAGCGCCGGCTGTACCTGGATATCGTAGGCC
>JAASSH010000033.1 GCA_021767985.1 Gammaproteobacteria bacterium
CGTTATTGCCATCCAGTTCAGCCGAGCGGTACTCGATACCTCCCGCTTCCAGCAGACTCTTTATATTGTTGAGCTCACCCTCGTCCACCAGGTTGACCCGATGCGTAATCTGCAACGCCGGGTCTTCGCCGTAGAGATTCGGCGTCGCGTAAACGGCTCCGATGGCAATTACCAGGATGAGGAGAATATATCTCCAGGGTGCATAACGATTGACCATCGCGGTTACAGGTTCTTGATCGTGCCCTTGGGCAATACGGAAGCGATCGCGTGGCGCTGAATCTTGACTTCGACGTTATCCGAGATCTTGCAGGTTAGAAAATTCTCATCGGTATCGGTTATCTTGGCCAGCAGGCCACCGTTGGTAATGATTTCGTCGCCCTTGTTAAGCGCTTCTACCATGTTTTTGTGTTCCTTGGCTTTCTTCTGCTGCGGACGGATCAGCAGGAAATAGAAAATAGCGAACATCAACAGCAGCGGCAAAATCAGCTCCAGGGTGCCGGCTTGACCCCCTTCGGCTCCCTGCGCTAGCGCATCGTTTATAAAGAAACTCATTTTGATAAACCTTTGGTTTGCGATTTGAGACCCCGGGCCAAGCCCGGAGCGGCGCGTATTATGGCACTAGGTCGGTCATCCCACAAGGCGGAAGCGCATTTTTACTCACGAGGACTTTGACTCGTAACGCCGGAAAAAGTTGTCACAAAATTGCGCGTAACTATCGGCCTCGATGGCGGCGCGTATCGAAGCCATCAATTGCTGAAAATAGTACAGGTTATGGATGGTGTTGAGCCGCGCGCCCAGGATTTCGCCGCATTTATCGAGGTGGCGTAAATAGGCACGCGAATAATGCCGGCAGGTGTAGCAGCCGCAGTCTGCCGCTACCGGTGAAGTATCCTCGGCATAACGGCTATTGCGGATGCGGACTATACCGTCGTTAGTGTACAGAAACCCGGTACGCGCGTTACGTGTCGGAATCACGCAATCGAACATATCGACGCCACGGCGCACGCCCTCCACCAGGTCTTCCGGCTTGCCCACCCCCATCAGGTAGCGCGGTTTCTCGGCGGGCAGCTCGGGCAGCACCACGTCCAGCATGGCGTTGCGCTCTTGCGCCGACTCACCCACCGACAGGCCGCCGATGGCGTAACCGTCGAAGCCGATGTCGATCAGCCCGCGCGCCGATTCAATGCGCAAGTCGGGCCAGGTGCCGCCCTGCACGATACCGAACAAGGAGTTGGGATTGTCGGCAAACGCGATCTTGCTGCGCTCGGCCCAGCGCAGCGATAGCTGCATCGACTTACGCACCACCTCCTCGGTCGCCGGATAAGGCGTACATTCGTCGAAACACATGACGATGTCGGAACCCAGGTCGCGCTGCACCTGCATCGAGACCTCGGGACTCAAAAAGACCCTGGAACCGTCGACCGGTGAGGCGAAGGTCACCCCTTCCTCGGTTATCTTGCGCATCTTCGCAAGACTGAAAACCTGGAACCCGCCGGAATCGGTCAGGATCGGGCCCTGCCAGTGCATCAGGTCGTGCAGATCGCCATGTTTCCTGATGATCTCGGTGCCCGGACGCAGCATCAAATGAAAGGTATTGCCGAGGATGATTTGCGCTCCGATCTCGCGCAACTCTTCCGGCGTCATCGCCTTGACCGTGCCATAGGTTCCTACCGGCATGAAGGCAGGGGTTTCGACCGTGCCGCGGGCAAACACCAGGCGCCCGCGCCTGGCTCGATCGTCAGTCTTGTCGAGGGTGAATTCCATCAACGCTCACGCGGCGCGCGGTTTTCGATAAACATTGCGTCACCGTAACTGAAAAAGCGGTAGCGTTGCTCTACCGCGTGCTCGTAAGCCTGCCGCATCAGCCTGCTACCCGCAAACGCGCTGACCAGTATCAGCAGGGTCGAGCGCGGCAGGTGAAAATTGGTTAGCAATGCGTCGACTATCCTGAATTCGTATCCCGGCTTGATGAACAAGTCTGATTCCCCCAGCAAAGGCCGCAGTTTACCGTTCGCCGCGGCCGTCTCCAGACTGCGCACCACGGTAGTGCCGACGGCGATTACCTTGTTGCCCCGTTCGCGGGTGGCTTCGATCGCGTCACACACAGGCTGTGGCACATCGACCAGCTCGGCATGCATGATATGACTCTCGATATCCTCGCCGCGTACCGGCTGAAAGGTACCGGCACCGACGTGTAGCGTAACATGGGCAAACTCGACGCCCTTTTGCTGCAGGCGCTCGAGGATCGCATCGTCAAAGTGCAGCCCCGCGGTCGGCGCGGCCACGGCGCCCGGCTTGCTGGCGTAAACGGTCTGGTAGCGATCCTTGTCGGCACTGGCGTCGTCTCGCTCTATATAAGGCGGCAATGGGACATGGCCATACTGCTCCAGCAATTCCAGCCAGGGCCGTTGCTGCTGGTGTAGTCTGAACAAATCACCCTCGCGCGCCTGCATGACGCAGCTTATCGCGCCCTCCAGCAGCAGTTCGGTGCCGGGCCTGGGTGCTTTGCTGGCGCGAATCTGGGCCAGCAGGGTCGTTTCGTCCAGCACCCGCTCGACCATGACTTCGATCTGGCCACCACTTTGCTTGTGCCCGAACAGGCGGGCAGGAATAACCATGGTGTCGTTGAACACCAGCAAATCGCCGGCCTCGATGAAATCGACTATCTCGACGAACTGCCGATCGGAGAACCCGTTATGCAGCGGATCCACCAGCAGCATGCGCGAGGCACTGCGCTCGGCCAGCGGCGTTTGCGCAATCAGTTCCTGCGGCAGCTGGTAATCGAAATCGCTGAGTCGCATCTTCGGGATCAGTTAAAAATCGCCGTATAATACCCACTATTCCCGGGGCACAATACCTAAATCGCGATTAATACGATTTTCGAGGCAACCCGAAGCAGGCGCTCCGATCAGGATATGGGGGCACTGGTTAACTACCACTTGCGCGGGTTTTGAATTAGAATGCGCCCTCCGTGCCGGGATGGCGGAACTGGTAGACGCGGCGGATTCAAAATCCGCTGGTGGTAACACCTTGGGGGTTCGAGTCCCCCTCCCGGTACCATAACTATTTCAACGTTTCCTGCATTTTCACGTTTAAACCGGCCTGGCATCAATCCCCGTCGTGCGCGTGCTTTGTTATGTCTGTGAATACCGTCACTGCTTAACATTCGGGTACTGGGTAGATTAGTTAAGTACTGCTACCAGAAGTATTGCAGTAGGCCCGCTAAGGATGGCGGGTTTTTAATGCCCGCAGCATTTAACGACGCTCACCCGTGCCTTTTACCGGCAGGGATTCAAACTAGTTGTGGATAGTAATGTAAATAAAGTCGCAGCAAAGTGCCGCGCGGTGCCTTAACATTAACGCCAGTCGTAATCCCTTAAGGCATGAAAAAATTTAACCCGGCCAGCTCGCCGGGTTTTTTATTTGGGAAACGTAATCGATATCGAAATCGATTCTCCTGGCTTGAACGGGCCGCCAGGATTTTCCGGTAATTCAGAAGGTCGGTAAATGCCACAGCCGACGCAGCGGCTGTGGCAACCGATCGCAAACTAAGCTGCTGCTTCAGCTTTGTCCTTGTGCTCGAGCGTAGCGCCCGCGCTACCGATCGAGATCGAACGCGGCTTCATGGCCTCGGGGATTTCCTTGACCAGGCTAATGGTCAACAGGCCGTTTTTCAGATCCGCTCCGCTGACCTCGATGTAATCGGCCAGGTTGAACTTGCGTTCGAAGCTACGGTTGGCAATGCCGCGATACAGGTAGGATTTTTCCTCGCCGCTGTCGGCTTTCTTGCCACGTACGCGCAACACGCCTTTCTCGACCTGGATATCGAGTTCGCTTTCTTCGAAACCGGCTACCGCCAGGGTAATCGCGTAACGATCTTCGCCGGTGGTTTCGATATCGTAAGGTGGGAAGCCTGCGGTCGCTTTTTCACTGCGCAGGGCACTATCCAGTAAGCTACCCATGCGGTCGAAACCGATGCTGCTGCGGTACAGGGGGGATAAGTCGATAGTTGTCATAACAAATTCTCCTAATGAAGCAATTGATAAAAGCGCAGCCACTCTCTTTGAGACCTGGCGTACGCAGATACCAATGTGGGAATTGTTACGATGATTTCAAGGCGGAATCGGGTATTGTCATTTGCTTTTTTGTTGGTCCAGCCATTTGACCAGGTTCCCGAACGGCAGTGGCCGCGATACGAAGTAGCCCTGCACCTGGTCGCAGCCGACTTCGGCTACCATATCCCAGTCCTCCTGGTCTTCGACGCCCTCGGCGACAACTTTCATATCGAGCTTCTTGGCGAGCAGCACGCTGGACTCGAGAATCGCGCGCGCCGACGCCTCGCGCGCTGCACCGTGCACGAATGCGCGGTCAATCTTGAATTCCGAGAACGGGATGCGCTGTAACTGTTCCATCGACGAATAACCGGTGCCAAAGTCATCGATCGACAGGTTGAATCGCTTCAGCGACAGCCGGCTGAGAATATCGAGTGCGACCGACAAGTGCTCCATCAAACGACTTTCCGTGATTTCGAAGGAAATGCTGGTAGCTTCCAGTCCCGACTCCTCCAGCAGGCTGGAAATCCGGTCCGGCCACTCGAGATTGGTGAGCGAATCGACCGATATGTTGATCGCGATGTTGAGATCGTAACCCAGGGACCTGAGTTGGGTGGCATACTCGAGTGCCTTGTTGCAGACCACGTCGGTGAGGTCACCGATTAACCCGTTCTCCTCCGCCATGGTAATAAAGGCATTCGGCTTGATCAGACCTTTCGCCGGATGATTCCAGCGCACCAGCGCCTCGACGCCGACAACCTGCCCCGATCCTATATCCACCTTCGGCTGAAAATAGGTATCCAGCTGATTACAGGCGATAGCCTGCTCGAGGTCGGCAAGATTGAACGGGTCCACCATCATCATCGTGCCTTCCTGGCGAATCTGGTCGATCGAATCGAGCAGTTCGCTGAGCTTGGTCGGCGTGGCCGGTTTCTCGAGCACGCCAATCACGTGCAGATCATGTTCGATGGCCAGTTTCTCGACCGTCTTGAGGATGCGCACATCTTCGCCGCTGGCCAGAATCAGGGATCCGCTGAAGTTACGTTTCGCGAGGTGCCGGATAAACTCGACGCCATCCATTTCAGGCATGTTCAGGTCGCAGATAACCACGTCGATGCGGTCTCCGTTTTGCTGCAGCATTTCCAGTGCCGCCGGGCCCGACATCGCGTTGAGCACACCTGAGATACCCAGGTCGTTCAGCATCACGGTGGTGATCCGGTGCATGATGTAGTCATCATCCACCAGCAACAGCTTGATACTGAACTGGGTAATGTCTTCATCCTCGTCGGGTAATTGCAGCACGAACTCCGGTTGGTCCGCGGCCGCCTCGTCGGCGACATCGGTTCCATCGAGATAATTCTGAATAAACTGGGCCGCCTCGTCGGAATCGCGGCGCAGCTGTGGCATCAGCATTTCGAGCTCATCCCAGTCGGCGGCGTTCGCGGCCGTTTCGAGCCGTTCGCAAATGTTCGCCATGATCATGGCCCCCAGACTGCGGGACGAGGACTTTAGCTTGTGCGCATACTCGGCGATCTGCTCGCTGTTCTTCCAGGCAAAGGCCTGCTGCATGTTATCGATTTCGACATCGAGCGACTCGTGATAAGACTTGAGCAAGTGCCGGTGCAGATCGGGTTTATCGCCGGTTGATTGCGCTAGCACATTCAAATCAAGCTGGGCGCCCGCGGGAGAATCGATAGCCATCGGGCTCTCGGTTGCCAGGTCCACCGTTTTCTTTGGCGGCGCCCATTTTTCCAGCGCATCGCGCAGATCCTCGAGCTCCACCGGTTTGGGAATAACGCCGTCGACCCCGACTTCGTAACACTTGTCCAGGTCCGCATCCATCGCATTGGCCGTGATGGCAATCACCGGCGTGCGCTGCTTGTGGTCGCGCTCCCGTTGCCGCAACTCACGCACCAGCTCATAGCCATTCATCTCGGGCATGCGGATATCGGTCAGCAACAGCCCGTATTCGTTCTGGCGCCAGCGCTCCAGCGCCTGCACGCCGTTTTCGACGTAGTCGGCCTGGTACCCCAGTATCTCCAGTTGCGCTGCCATTAACTCCTGGTTGATCAGGTTATCCTCGGCAACCAGGATACGCGAGGCATAACCATTGGGTCCGGTAATACTGGTAACGGTCGCATCCGTGGCATGCAACTCCTCGAGTTGCACCGCTGTCTGAGCGAGTTCAAGCCTGACCCAGAAGGTGCTGCCCTGTCCGACTTCGCTGTCGATGCTAAGCTCGCCGTCCATCAGATCGAGTAATTGCCGGGTAATGACGAGCCCGATTCCAGTCCCTTCGATCGTGCTGAATTCGGCGCCCAGCCGGTTGAAAGGCTGAAACAGTTCCTTGAGCTATTCCTGCGAAATGCCGGCACCGGTATCCCGCACCCCGACGCGTAGCGAATCGTCAGACTGGTGATCCAGCACTACTTCGATACGGCCGCCCTCATGGTTGTACTTGACCGCATTGGTCAGCAGATTGAGGAACACCTGTTTCAGGCGAATGGTATCGGCCAGGACGTTCAGGCCCTTGAATTCGTTTTCGTCAAAGTCGACCTTGACGCTCCGGTTATCCGCCAGCGGCACGACCCAGTGGACGCTGTCGTTGAGCACCTGGCGCAGCGAAACCGGTTCCAGCGAAACGTCGCTCTCCCCCGCCTCGATGCGTGATAAATCGAGAATCTGGTCGATCAGCGACATCAGGTGCCGCCCCGCGCGGTTGATTTCGGTCGCGTTGGCCAGGTGCTGCTCGCTCAGATTTCGATCGTAGGCGAACAGTTGCGAAAAGCCGAGAATCGCGTTCAACGGAGTGCGCAATTCGTGGCTCATGCTGGAGAGAAACTCGGATTTGGCCTGGCTCGCTTTTTCCGCCTGGTTCCTGGCCTCGATCATCGAGGCCTCGGCCTGCTTGCGCTCGGTGATGTCTTCGTGAATCGTGATCACGCGCTCCCAGGTATCCTCGTAGCCGCGCACCAGGGTAACGATGGCACGGGTCTCGAAGTAAGAGCCATCAATCCTGGAATCGACGCGTTCCACCTCGAAATATTTTTTGTCGCTGGCAAGCGCTGCCACCTCGGCCGCGTAATATTCGACCCATTGCGCGTCCCACCAGTCGTCGATATCAGCCTCCCCGGCGAGAAACTCTTCCAGCGAGCCGGCCTGATGCATGCGAACCAGGGCTTCATTGGCATCCGTGATACGAGTCTGCCCGACGATTTCACGCAGGATGCGCGGGTTGTTGAGAAAATACTCCTCCAGGTCTTCGACACCCTGGAAAATGAGCTTGTCGATGACCTTCTTGAACGGAGAATAATCTTCCTCCTGTACCCCCAGGGGCATTTGCGCGAACAGCGAGAGATAGCGCTGTTCGCTCTCCTTAAGCGCCGCGATCGCGGACTGCTCGTCGGAGACATCCTGCACCATACCGAAACTCGACACCAGCTTGCCGCGCTCGTCGAACACGCCCTGCTCGAATTCACGCAGCTGCCGGGTCTCGCCATCGCGGGTGACGATCCGATAATCGAACACGTGGGATTCGCCCGGCTTGAGAATCGCCCTGGAGTCGAGGTTTTTTCTATAGTGCTTGCGATCCTTCGGGTGCACCAGTTTCTCAAAATCCCCCTTGCTCTTGAAGATAGCCTTGAGTTCGGACTTATCGACCCCGAATACGTCGGCCATTTCATCCGAGTAGGCAATCGGCTTGTCGGCGATCTCGTCCCATTCCCAGATGCCGAGCTTGAGCATTTTCGATAATTCCTTGCGACGGTAGTCCTGGAATTCGATCAGGGCCTCCGCCTTGTCGAGTTGCGCCCGCAACCCGGCGATCTCGTCGCGCAGTTCCTGTTCGATCGAATCTTCGCGGGAAGTTTTTTGAATTTTAGCTGTCAATGCGTTGATTTATTGAGATATCACAGTTATAAGTATAGGTGGGAATTCGGGGGAATTCCCAAGCAAATTCAACGATTTCTGACAATCATTTCAAGCGAAGTGTCGGCTTTTCAGGACCTTCCGTATTGCCCGGAATGTGCCAGATACAATCAGGGGAACCTCTATGAAACGCATGAACTATTCATCGATCACATCCGCCATCCGGAGAATCCACGAAGCCAAGAGGCGATCCGATTCGACAGGCATTCCGGTAAAGGAATTACTGGACCAGGATCGCGAGCTGCGCCGGAAACTGCTGCAGGAGCGGGAGGCCAGAAAACAGCGCCGTGACTTTTTGAAAACTGCCGGCGGCCTCGGTCTCGGCGCGGCGATGATGCCATTCGCTCAAAACGCGTTTGCCGCAGGCGGCAGCCAGCCGGATATCGCGATCATCGGTGCCGGCGCCGGCGG
The DNA here is from genome assembly GCA_021767985.1 of Gammaproteobacteria bacterium. Classification (GTDB taxonomy): domain Bacteria; phylum Pseudomonadota; class Gammaproteobacteria. The sequence continues at coordinate 8,391 of JAASSH010000033.1, forward strand.
CCTGCGCACCGCGCACCGGCTGATGCAGTACGGCATCAACTCGACTATTTACGAAGCGAACACGCGCGTCGGCGGCCGCATGTATTCGGACCGCGAATTCTTCAGCGACGGTCGCGTCGTGGAGTACGGCGGCGAGTTCATCTCCACCGAGCACACCGCGATCCGCAACCTCGCGCATCAGCTAAATCTGCAGCTCGAGGACGTCAACAAGCTCAGCGTCGGCGACGAGGAAACCTACCTGATCGAGGGTCAGATGTATACCGAGGCCGACCTGATGGACGTGTGGGTAAGTGGTTTGTACGACATCATGAAGCGCGCGCAACAGGACGCGCCGTGGCAGCCGTTTTACAACGCGTTTAACCCCGAACACTACCGCCTGGACAATAGAGATGCGATCGACTGGATGGCGAGCGACGAGGTCCGTTTAGGCCGCGACAACTGGGTGCACAAGTTACTGCTGGCCGACCTGATCGCCGAGTACGGCATCACCGTCGGCAACTCGGCGCTGAACCTGATTTACCTGCTGGCGTGGAATACGCGCAATTCCGGTGGCTTGCCGCTTGCCGGCACCGACGAACGCCTGCACGTGGTCGGCGGCAACGACAGGATCATGACCGGCATGTACGATGAACTGCCCCCCGGCTCAGTCGAATTCGAAAAGAAGCTGGAGGCTATCCGCCCGGGTCGTCCGGGTAATCCTGATGGTTATACGCTGCACTTCAAAGACAGAAGCGTCGTACCCTGCGACGTGCTCGTTATGGCGCTGCCGATGAACCTGATCAAGGAGATCGATATCGAGGAAATCGAGCACTTAATCAATCCACTAAAGCTGGAGGCATTCGCATCCACTACCAATGTATCCGACAACGGCAAGATCATGATGGAATTCAACCCTCTCGCCGATGGCCGCCTCCCGTGGGACCTGACGCGGGACGTCAAATTTTTTAACCAGCCGCCAGAGCCTGAACAGTTCGTTCACCAGGCCGCGCGTGCCTACTCCTTCTCCGGCGAATATGACGGCGATTACCGTGGTTTCATCTCGACCTGGGAAGGCGAACCGGGCAATCCCTCGCCGCTCGGTGTCCTGGTCAACTACAACGGCGGTTACGAGGCGCGCAACCTGAGAAGTAACAACCTGCACGGACCGGCGAAGGCACAGGACGTCAACCGTACCCTGGAGCAGGCGGAACTGATCTGGCCCGGCATCAGCGCCCAGTATAACGGCAAGGCGCTGGTATCGAACTGGATCGACGATCCCCTCGCCCGAAGCGCTTTCACCTCGCCGTCGGTCGGCACCATGACCTCCTGGTGGGGCGTACAATGGGAATACGACGATAACAACATCTACTTCGCC
>JAASSH010000283.1 GCA_021767985.1 Gammaproteobacteria bacterium
AAGTTTGTCGATTCAGCACCCGAAAAAGCCCGTTCGGGCTTTTCGGGTTAGCTCTCAACGAAATTTTGGATGGATTGCGGCTCGGGGGCCGCAATGACGGACAGAGAGTTAGCGTTTCCAGTGGCCGGACTTGCCGCCGGATTTTTCGAGCAGCCGGATATCGCTCATCGTCATGCCGCGGTCTACCGCCTTACACATGTCGTAGATCGTCAGCAGCGTTACCTGTACGCCGGTAAGCGCCTCCATCTCGACCCCGGTCTGGCCGGTGGTTTCGGCAGTAACGGTACATTCGATGGCGCTGTTATCGGTATCGATTTCGAATTCGACCGCGACGTGGGTCAGGGCCAGCGGGTGACACATCGGCACCAGGTCCGCGGTACGCTTGGTCGCCATGATTCCGGCAATGCGCGCGACGCCAAGCACGTCGCCTTTCTTGTGCCCGCCCTGCTGGATCAGTTGCAGCGTCTCTGCCTGCATCAGGATACGACCGCCGGCGACGGCACGCCGCGCGCTCGAGGCCTTATCGGCGATGTCGACCATGTGGGCCTCGCCGGCCTGGTTGAAGTGGGTCAGTTTAGACATTCGGTGATTCTATCACTTTAACAGGATATATAGTTCGCGCTCGCCACGCTGGACGTTCATGATCATGCCGTTGCCGTTATTCTCGACCAGCGCAAACACCTCGTCGAAGGTGCGCGCCAGCTGCTTGTTGATCGAGAAAATGATATCGCCGACCCTGAAGCCCGATTGTTCCGCGTTGGACCCGGGTTCGACTTTCATGACCTTGAGATAGTCGACGCGCCCTCGCTGCAGATGCTGCTCGCGCATTTCGCCGATGGTGGCGCCGGCCAGCTTGGGGTGGATCACCCCGCCGCCCATCTTGTTGATTTCGATCGGCTGGATCAGCACCGGCAACTCGACCTCGGTGCCGTTGCGATACAGCGATAACTCGATGGTCTGCCCTATGCGTTGCAGCCCGACCAGGTTGTGCATGTCACGCGTCGAGCGGATCGGTTTGTTGTTGGCGGCGACGATGACATCGCCGACCTGGAGCCCGGACCGGTATGCCGGCGAGCCGGCTTCGATCTGCGTGACGATAAAGCCGTTGGTGGGTTCGATGCCGAATGCCTGCGCCAGTTGCGCGGTCAGGTCCTGCCCCCGTGCACCGAGGCGGCCACGCTTGACCTCGCCGTAGTCGATCAGCTGGCGCATGATGTCGTATGCCATGTTGATCGGGATCGCGAAACCGATACCGATGCTACCCTGGTTGCCGGCACCGTAAATCGCGGTATTGATGCCCACCAGTTCGCCGCGCAGGTTGACCAGCGCGCCGCCCGAATTACCCAGGTTGATCGACGCATCGGTCTGGATGAAATCCTCGATCGACTCGATCCCGAGACCGGAGCGACCCAGTGCGGATACAATGCCCGAGGTAACGGTTTGGCCCAGCCCGAAGGGATTGCCGATTGCAACCACGAAATCGCCGACGCGCAGCGCGCTGGAATCGGCGATCGGCACCTCGACCAGGCTGTCGCCCGATACCTGGATCACGGCGACGTCGGTATCGGGATCGCGCCCGATAATCTCGGCCTGCATTTCGCGACCGTCGGTCAGCGTGACCTTGATTTCATAGGCGTTCTCGATGACATGGTAGTTAGTCAGGATCAGGCCATTCTCGGCATCGACGATAACACCCGAACCGAGGTTCGCCGTCTCCTGCACACGCTCGATATTGGGCACGTCGAAAAAACGCCTGAACAGCGGATCGCGTGGCAGCGGCAGTTCGACGATGCGACGCGATTTACCGCGGGCCGCGATATTGACCACCGCCGGTGTGGTGCGCTCGAGCATCGGCGCCAGGCTCGGCAGCTGCTGGCCATCGACCGCGGTCGGCAACGCCGCCGACAGCGACACGGAGAACAACAGTAGCAGCAGACCGGCGAGCGAGGTTTTCATCGAGCCCGGCTCAGAACTGGCGCGGATTGAAATCGAACTGGGCTTTCATATCCTGGTAGAACTGCCTGGCCGCGGAGCTGTCGGCCGGTGGCGTCTGGATCATGATCTCGACGAACTGGTCACCGGGTTTCGCGCCCGGCATGCCCTTGCCCTTGAGCCGCATCTTCTGCCCCGACCTGGTGCCCGGCTTGATCTTGAGTTCAACCGAACCCGACAGGGTCGGTACCTTGAGGCTGGCGCCCTCGGCGGCTTCCCAGGGGGTGATCGGCAGGCGCAGGATCACGTCGCGACCATCCAGGCGAAACAGCCGATGCGGCAGGATATTCATCTCCAGGTAGAGGTCCCCGGGTTCGCCAACGCCGGGCGCGGCCTGGCCCTGTTTGGCGAGGCGAATCTTCTGACCGCTGCTGACGCCGCTTGGGATATTGATCTTGAGTTTTTTCATTTCCGGCGAGTCCGACGATTTTGTAAACTGGATCGTCTTGGTGCCGCCGTTGAATGCTTCCTCGAGCGTGATGTCGAGCTTCAGTTGCTGATCGGCGCCGCGCTGCCGGCGCGGTCCGTGCGCGCCCTGTCCAAACGGCGAAGCGCCGCCCTGCTGAAACCCGCCGCCGAAAATAGATTCGAAGAAATCGCTGAAATCGCCACCGCTGAAACCACCGCCGCTATAACTGCCGCCCTGGAATCCGCCGAAACCGCCGTCGAACTGCTGTCCATGTTTCCAGTCGGCGCCAAAGCGATCGTATGCCTGGCGCTTGTCATCATCCTTCAGCACTTCGTAGGCTTCGTTGACTTCCTTGAATTTTTCTTCGGCACCCGAAGCCGCGTTGACATCGGGATGATACTTACGCGCCAGCTTGCGGTAAGCCTTCTTGATGTCGCTCTTGTCGGCGTCACGGGATACGCCCAAAATTTGATAATAATCCTGGTATTTCACGTAATCAGCGGCTGAATTCGGTCCCTAATAGATAGGTGTTTTGTAGGGTTTTTTCAAGTAACCGGAACCTCGTCCTCGGCCGCTTCGGACGCCTCTTCCTCGACCAGCGGCTCGGCCAACAACTCCAGGCTCTCGCTTTGTATATCGCTGTGCAGCGGCTCGATCTCCGGGATTGACTGCGTCACCTTGCTCGACAGGTCGGCGAAGCGCTCGACCTTGCCGCGCAGACCCTGGCGGCCGCTCAATGCCTTGACGGTATCGTTGTAATGGTTGGTTGCGGCCTGCAATGAACCGCCGATTTTCGACAGCCGTTCCGCAACCTTGCGCACCTGGTTGTAGATATCGCCCGCCTTGTTGCCGAGCTCGCGCGCCTCGCGCGTGCTGCGATCCATCGACCACAGGTTCGAAACCGTGCGCAGGATCGGGATCAGCGTGGTGTGCGACACCAGCACGATGTTGCGCTCGTAGCCATAGGAGAACAGGTCGCGCTCGTACTTGAGCGCTTCGATATAGGCGGGCTCTATCGGCATGAACATCAACACGAAACTGGGGCTGCGGATGCCGATCAGGTTGGTGTAATCCTTGCCGGCCAGGTCGTCGATATGTCGTTTCACCGATTTAACGTGCTCGTTGAGCGCCAGTTCGAGCTGCTCGTCGGTTTCGGCGGCCACCGCGCGATCATAGGCCGCCAGCGAAACCTTGCTGTCGATGATGATGTGCTTGTTGTCGGGCAGTTTGATCAGGAAGTCGGTCTGCTTGCGCCGGCCCTCGGCGTCCTGCATCGAGGTTTGCTTCTCGTAGTGATCGTGTTCGATCAGCCCGCTGATCTGCAGGGTTTTCTCGAGCTGGGTCTCACCCCAGCTGCCCCTTTTCTGCGAATCTCCCTTGAGCGCCTCGGTCAGGTTCTGCGCGTCGCTGCCAATCTTGAGACCGACCTCGAGCACCTTCTTGATTTCGCTCTCGAGCGAAGCATTGCCCTTGAGCGACTCGCTGTGCACGTCGTTGATGCGCTTCTGGAAACCCTCGACCTGCTCGCGAAACGGCTTCAACAGCGCCTCGATCGAATTCCTGTTGGTCTTGTCGAAGGAGCGGGTCTTATCATCGAGAATCCGGGTGGCGAGGTTTTCGAACTCGAGCTTGAGCTGCTTGCGGTTGGCCTCGAATTGCTCGATTTTCTGCGCCACCAGTGCGCGCTCCTTATCCAGCTCCATTTGCAACCCCTGGGCGCGTTTCTCGGATTCATGCACGGCATCGCGCAGCTCGAGTTCGGCCTGGCGCGCGACCTCGAGATTCAGCTTTAATTCACGATTGGCAACCTGGTACTGGCGCAGGCCATAAAGCAGGCCGATTAGCAGCAG
>JAASSH010000284.1 GCA_021767985.1 Gammaproteobacteria bacterium
GCTGGCAGATCATCGTGGGCAAGTTCCTGGGGCACGTCCTGATTCTGTCAATCGCCATTCTGTTTGGGTACGGGGGCACCTCTTTTATCCTGACGCTGGTCACCGGGGGTGGCAGTGAGGGTTGGCAGGCCTATGTCTCGATGATGGCGAGCTCGCTGGTGCTGGGTGCGGTGTTTATTGCGTTGGGATACCTGGTCAGCGTCATCGTGCGAGAAAGAGCGACCGCGGTCGGCGCTGCTATCGGCCTGTGGCTGGTGTTTGTCGTGTTGTACGACCTGGTCCTGTTCGGCATCCTGACGATGGACAAGGAGCAGCAAATTGGCGAGCAGCTGTTCGCGACGCTGATGCTGATCAGTCCGACCGACGCTTACCGCATCCTCAACCTGAGCCTGTTCGAAGGCGTTAGCGAAGCCGCGGGCATTGCCGGTGTCGCCAGCGAGGCGGGTTTGAGTGCCGGGTACCTGGTCGGCTCGTTGTCGATATGGGTGATTCTGCCGTTGATTGCCGCGCTGCTGCTGTTTCAGCGTCGCGAGCTTTAGCCTCTTAGAGATTCCACGCATCGCGGTTTCTCAGCAGGATGTCCGTCATGATTGATACGTTGCGGATCGTGTTCGATCTCAACGCCGCCCGGGAACAGGGTTTGCGAGAGTTTGCCGATGCGATGGGCCCGCAAAGATGAATTCCTGTTGCGGGCTGGCGGGTGTTACTACCTCTCTTTTGTGATTATACAGCCATAGTGCCTTGTGGCACTGGAGACCGCGGACGTATTGTGATTTTGGCGGCTGCATTTTTATATTTTCTCGAACAGCATACTTATTTCAATCCTGAAGCACGCGTAGCATTAACAGGTATGCTGTCCAGGAGATACGCAGTTCATTAGGTTCGGTTGGTCACGGACAGTCATTCGCGCTATGATTCGTCGGATTCAGGGCTTTCTGGGGAGACGCCTTTAGTGGACGACCGTCTACCGCGTAAACTTGCGGCAATCCTCTATGCCGACGTGGCCGGTTACAGCCGACTGACCGGCGTCGACGAGGATGCCACGCACCGCACGCTTAGTGAATATCTCGATCTGATCGCTTCCACCATCGACATGGCCAATGGCCAGGTCATTCACTATGCGGGCGACGCGGTGCTCGCGCGCTTCGATGCTGTTGTCGACGCAGTTTGCTGTGCGACTGACATTCAATTTCAACTGGCAACGCGAAATGCGGATATTCCTGACGAACGCAAGGTGGAGTTTCGCATTGGCGTTAACCTCGGCGATGTCATCGAGGATCGTGACGATATTTACGGCGATGGCGTCAACGTCGCCGCGCGGCTCGAAAGCCTGGCTGCCCCGGGCGGCATCTGCATCTCGGAAGCGGTGCGTACCGCGCTTGGGGGCAAGCTCAAGCTCGACTACGAGAGTCTTGGCGAACAGCAGGTGAAAAATATCGCCGATCCGGTCAAGGCATATCTGATTCGCGGTATCGGCACGAAGCCCTGTGCCAACATTGCGATGCCGACCACGGCGGCATCGGATCGGGCGTCGATCGTCATAATGCCGTTCAAGAACATGAGCAGTGATCCCGACAACGATTTTTTTGCCGAGGGTATCGGCGAAGAAATCATGACGAACCTGGGGCGCTATGGTGAAATCGTCCTCGCCGCACGCGGGTCTGCACTCGAGGTCAGCAGCGAGACCTCGGATCCGGGGGAGGCGGCTAACCGGCTCGGGGTAAATTATGCGTTGAGCGGCAGCGTGCGCCGTGCCGGCGATCGGGTGCGCATCGTGGCCACGCTGGTCGACGGCGAATCTGGCCGACAGGTCTGGTCGGAGACCTACGATCACGTGCTCGACGATATCTTCGAGGTTCAGGACGAGGTCGCGCAGAAAATCGTAACGACCCTGGTCGGCAAGATCGAGCGGGCGGATCTCGAGCGCTCTTTGCATAAGGAAACCGATCTCAGTGCCTACGAATGCGTTTTGCGCGGGCGCCATTATTTCGGTGACTGGAAGGGCGGCGAGGAAGATATTCGTCGCTCCCGCGAAATGTTCGAGAAGGCGATCGAACTCGATCCGCGCTACGCCGCCGCCTACTCCGGCCTTGCCTCGGCCATTCACCAGCAGTGCAGGTATGGATGGACGGACGATACGGAAGCCGCCTCCGATAAATGCATCGAGCTGGCGCGCAAGGCCATCGAACTCGATGCGCGGGACAGTTTCGCCTACCTGGTGCTGTCGTCTGCTTACTGGCGCTTCAAGCGCAACTTCGAACTCGCCCGCAGCCAGTATGAAAAAGCCGTCGAGCTCAACCCGAACTACTACTGGTCTTACTGTTACGGGTGCTGGTTTTCCGCCAGCTACGGCGATCTCGAGGCCAGTATCGTTTGCGGCAAGGAAGCCATCCGGCGCAATCCTCTGCTGCCCGACGGTTGTCTCGAATCAGTCGGTCTCTCCGAGTACCTCGCCGGACGTTACGACAACGCCATCGCGACCATTGGCCAGATCAATCAGATCACTCCCTATAGCTATGCCTGCCTTGCCGCGAGTTATGCCCAGCTCGGCCAGGTCGACGATGCGCAAAGGGTCGCGTCGGAGTGTGTCGATCACGAAGGAGAATGCGCCAAGGACGTTACCGACTGGCGCCAATTCTGGAACGATTATGTCGATTTTCGCAACCAGGACCCGGTCGAGCACCTGATCGAAGGCCTCGATAAGGCCGGCCTCGTCAAGCATTGACAAATACCTGACTTAAGGCTTGATCCCGAATACCCGGACTACCATATCATTCACGCGTTGAATTTCTGCATCTACTATGTCTTCACTACAGGAACAATTGCTCAAGGCCGGCCTGGTCGACGATAAAAAACTGGCCAGGGCCGAGCAGGAGAAAAACAAGCGAACCAATGCCGCACGTAAAAAGCGCGGTAAGAAAGGCGCGCAGCCAGATCCGGCCAGGCAGCAGGCGCAAAATAAAAAAGCGCAGCGCGATCGCGAGATCAATCAGAAACGGCAGCAGGAAGCCCGGCGCAAGGAGCTTGCCGCCCAGGCGAAACAGCTCATCGATGGTAACAAGCAGGATCGGTCGCAGGGCGAGCAACCCTATAGTTTCGTTTACCGCGGCAAGGTGAAGAAAATCTACGTGACCGAGGCGCAGCGGGATCAGCTGGTCGCGGGCAAGCTTGCCATTGTAACCTGGGTTCACACCAACGACGGCCGCAGGTTCGAACTGGTGCCGCCGGCGGTGGCTGAAAAAATCGGCCAGCGCGACGAGACCCTGGTGGTGGATCTCGGCCAGCCGGCGAAGACGGATCCGGGCGAAGACGATCCCTACGCGGATTACCAGGTTCCCGATGACCTGATCTGGTAGCAGTAATTATGGTGACAGTTTACTTAATTCGTAGATAAGTAAACTGTCACCATAATTCGAAACACTAACCCGGCAGCGGTTGAGAGAGCTGAAGCCAGGTCCAGTGTCTGGTAGAGGGGTGAATTAAGTAAACTGTCACCTTAATTCATTTCTTATAAGACTCGAGCAATTACGCGCAGCGTGGTTTCGCAGTAGTCGTGAAATCCCATTTTCTGGTAGAGCCGACGTGCGCCCGGGTTATCGCCCATGACGTGAAGAAAGGGCGTTTCGCCACGTTGCATTTCGCGACGGATCAGTTTCAGAGTCAATCGCTGCGCAAGTCCGCGGCCGCGGAAACCGGGGTGGGTGCAAATTCCGCTGACCTCACGCAGCTTTTCCGCGTGCATGCGTTCGCCGGCCATCGCTGCCAGTCGGCCATCTTCGAACCAGCCGAAATATTCGCCCAGTTCGATGGTTCTCGGCCCGAAAGGACCAGGATTGGTCAGCTGTGCCAGTTCGAGCGCCTGCGTCGCGTGTTGCGGGCCGAGCCTGATTGCGTCGGGGAATTCGTCGGTGTCGGGAATGTCTTCGTCCCAGACCATCCTGAACAGGGATTTTTCGTCGTGAATGCACCACCCGGCAGGCGCGTCGCCTGCCCAGTCCGGACAGTAAGGCTGCTCTCCGGGCTTGCAGCAGGCTGCCAGCGATGCGAAGTCCGGGTGCAAGGGATCGGCAAACCCGACGATGGGTGAAAAGCCGGCGGCGTAGCGCCGGGCATTATTCGCGCCGGAGGCGTACCTGGACTGGTGGCCGGTGAGGGTGAACCAGGTGATGTTGTCGAGTAGATGATTCATCGTCATGCCTATGCGAAAACCTGTAGCGCGAGCCGACGGGGCCTGGCGGAAACAGTATAC
>JAASSH010000285.1 GCA_021767985.1 Gammaproteobacteria bacterium
CACAGATTCTCGGCGCCCGATTTGCAGTAGCTGCAACAGCCGCAGGTATGGCCCAGCCACGGTATACCGATTCGATCCCCGACCTCGAAGCCCTCGACTCCGTCGCCCAGCGCGCTGACGCTGCCGACGATTTCGTGACCCGGAACGATCGGGAGTTTGGGTTCGGTCAGGTCACCGTCGACCACGTGCAGATCGGTACGGCATACCCCGCAGGCCGAGATCGCAACCTGCACCTGTCCGGGGCCTGGTACGGGATCCGGTATCTCTACCCGTTTCAACGGCGTGCCCGGCTGTTCCAGAATCATTGCTTTCATGCGCTTTTGACCCGGGGCGGTTGAGTGTGTTGGGTCTTGCCGGCGATGCCCGCGGTTAGCGCGAAGCGCATCGCCTCGTCCATGCTCATTTTACAGGGGCGGACGTCCGCGCTCGGTACCAGCAGCGTGTACCCTCCGATCATGTAACTCATCGGCAGATATACCAGCACGCAGTCGCGGTCGCGAAACGCTTCCGGCAAACGCTCAGGATCTTCCTGGGTGACAAAACCGATGATTTCCATGTTCGCGATCTTGACGATGACGACGCGTCCGAAGCTTTCCTTCTTCGGCGAAAAGAAATCGAACAGGTCGCGAATGGCGCTGTAAACGGTCTTGATGATCGGCAGATGGTAGAGAATGTCTTCGCCGAAAGCGAAGAGCTGGCGTACCAGTACCGCTTTCATCAACAGGCCGACAAAAAACAGGATGACGAGGCCGGCAACGGTACCCATTCCCGGATAGTATGCCACTTCCGGCAGGACGAAGCGCAGCGCGGTGCCCATCACTTCCTCGGAAGAAACCACCATCCAGTACAACAGGTAGACGGTGAGCACGACCGGCAGCACTGTGAAAAAACCGGTGATTAAAGTGGTACCGATAGATTTGAACATGGCACGGATTCCCTGATTCAGACAAACCGGATTCTACCAGTTGTCAGTAATGTTCAGGAACCTGCCTCGTTGTTTGCCCGGCCGGCGAGAAACTGCCGCTAGCCGAGCAGGATATCGCGCACCTGCTGATACTTTTGCATGGTTTTTGCGACGATATCGGCGGGCAGCCGCGGCGCGGGCGGGGTTTTGTCCCAGTCCAGCGTTTCCAGGTAATCTCGCACGAACTGCTTGTCGTAGCTCGGCGGGCTGATGCCGACGCGATACTCGTCCGCGGGCCAATAGCGCGACGAATCGGGGGTCAGGATTTCGTCGATCAGAACCAGTTCGTCGTTAGAGTCGATGCCGAATTCGAACTTGGTGTCGGCGATGATGATGCCGCGTTCGCGCGCGTAATCGGCGGCCTGCCGGTACAGCTCGATGCTCTTTTCCCTGATCGCGTTAGCCTTGCCGGAACCGATTTTGGCTGCGATATCGTCGAAGCTGACGTTGATGTCGTGGTCGCCCACCTCGGCCTTGGTCGATGGTGTGAAAATCGGTTCGGGTAATTGCGCGGCCTGCTGCAGTCCTGGCGGTAACTCGATACCGCAAATTTGTCCGGTCGCCTGGTAGTCCTTCCAGCCGGAGCCGATGACGTAACCGCGCACGATCGCTTCTACCGGCACGGTCTCGAGCCGTCGCACGATGATCGAGCGCGCCCGCAGGCGTTGGTAATCGGCCGCGCTGACATAGTCGCGTAAATCGAGGTCGGTCAGGTGATTGGCGATCAGGCCGGCGGTGCGATCGAACCAGAAGTTCGACACCTCGGTCAGCAATTCCCCCTTGTGTGGAATCGGCTCGTCAAACACCACGTCGAAAGCGGAAAAACGGTCCGTGGTCACGATCAACATGTGGTCGTCATCGATCGCGTAGATGTCGCGCACCTTGCCGCGCGCGATCATTTCCAGGTTATCGAGGCTGGTTTCAAAAATAGCTTCGTCGTTCATGGTCGCTTCCAGGATTTTGTGGCCGGGAATCATATCACGCGGATTGCCGGGAACATTCACCTGGGACTAATTTTTTGCGGCGATTCGCGTTATAATCGCCCGCTTTTTTGGGATAACCCGGAGCAAGCCATGTCGAAGGCCATGCGGAAGGCTAAAGTCGGTGTAGTCATGGGCAGCACGAGCGATTGGCCCGTGATGCAGTACGCCACCGAATACCTCGAGCAATTCGGCGTCGAGTACGAGGCGCGGGTAGTGTCGGCGCATCGTACTCCCGATCTGCTCGCCGAGTTCGGCAAATCGGCCGCCGCCAACGGATTCGCCTGTATCATCGCCGGCGCCGGTGGCGCCGCGCATCTACCCGGCATGCTGGCTGCCAATACCACGTTGCCGGTGCTGGGTGTCCCGGTACCGACCGAACACCTGCAGGGCCAGGATTCGCTGTACTCGATCGTGCAAATGCCGAAAGGTATCCCGGTAGCGACCTTTGCCATCGGCAAGGCGGGCGCGATCAATGCCGCGCTGTTCGCGGTTTCGATGCTGGCCAACGACGATCCGGAACTGGCGCAACGGCTGTCTGACTTTCGTGAGCGACAGCAGCAGGCGGTGTTCGACATGACGCTGCCGCCGGACGGGTAAGATGGCGATTCTTCCTGGCAGCACGCTTGGAATGCTCGGGGGCGGTCAGCTGGGGCGCATGTTCGTAACCGCGGCCCGAACCATGGGCTACGAGGTAATCGTACTTGACCCCGACCCCAATAGTCCCGCCGGCGGGCTCGCGAGCGAGCACCTGGCCAGGGACTACGACGATACCGAGGCACTCGATTACCTGTCGCGGCACTGTGCCGCGGTGACCACCGAGTTCGAAAATATACCGGCGGTAACGCTTGCCTATCTGGCCAAATCGGTGCCGGTGCATCCTTCGGCGAGCGCGCTGCATATCGCGCAACACCGCAAGCAGGAAAAGGAATTCTTTCGTGAACAGGGTTTGAGTACCGCCGATTTCATCGCTATCGAAAACGACGATGACGTCGAAAGCGCGCGCGATTTTTCGTTTCCGGCGATCCTCAAGACCGCAATGCTGGGTTATGACGGCAAGGGCCAGGTGGTTTGCCACAATTTCGACGAACTGCAGTCCGCATTCGAGCAAATTGGCCGCAAGCACTGCGTCCTCGAGCAGCGTATCGATCTCGATTGCGAGGTGTCGGTGGTGTTGTGTCGTTCGCTCGCGGGCGACGTCACCTGTTTCCCGATTGCCGAAAACAGCCATGCCAACGGCATTCTCGATGTCACCATCGCCCCAGCCGTAATTTCTCCGGAACTCGCCGCGGAAGCCCGCGACGCTGCCACGCGTATCGCCAACGGGCTCGATTATTGCGGCGTGCTCGCGATCGAGTTTTTCGTTTCCACCGACAAACGTCTGCTGGTTAACGAAATGGCGCCGCGGCCGCACAACTCGGGTCACTATACGCTTGATGCCTGCGAAACCTCGCAGTTCGAGCAACAGGTGCGCATGGTCTGTGATTTACCGGCGGGCTCATGCCGCCAGCATAGTCCGGTGGCCATGTGGAATCTGCTGGGCGATATCTGGCCCGATGGCGGCCAGCCCCGCTGGGACGCGTTGCTAAAACTGGAACACGCGAAATTGCATCTCTATGGCAAGGCCGAAGCCCGACCGGGGCGCAAGATGGGTCACGTCAACTGCCTCGGTGAAACCCTCGACGAGGCCCTGTCCCTGCTCGAAAGCGTTCGTAAAACCCTGCGTTAAACCGCAAATTTACCTCTGCCCGGCATCATTCAATGCCGGCCCGGAAGCGGTGTCGTCGAAGCCTGAATTTCCAATCCCTGGCCGCCGAATGCCAGCCTCTCGACGCGGCCGGGGCTTACGTGCCCGGACAATTGAGAACAATTTATCAATCCCCCGATTTTTCGGTCTAAAACAGCTTGAACGGGGGCTTTTAATGTTGATAATTCCGGCCGCGAAACTATATAGAGGCTCTGCGTCCTATCGCAGGCAGGAAGAGTTGCTGGAAATCTGAAAGCCGTAGCGGCCGGGAGACGAAGGCGGGGTGGCGAAGCCCCTCGACGCCAGGTCGAGAACTTTCGAGAGAGACAGTTTTTTTATTTCGGGTGGCTGGAAAAGCATTAATGGAAATGACCGGAAGATTGCGAAAAATCGAAGGCACGGTTCGAGACTACAAGGCGCTTGGCGTGCATAACGTGCAGCTTGAAATTCAGGGTGCCAGTAACCTTATCGATCTTAATGTCGAACAGCCGTGGATGCTCAGAATCGGCGACCATATCGCCGTCGCAGGTGAAGACG
>JAASSH010000286.1 GCA_021767985.1 Gammaproteobacteria bacterium
GTGCGTATCAACAGCCTCGATACCCACTACATGTACCGCGACGTGGTCGACGTGGTAGAGCAGGCCGGTGACCGGCTCGATACGATTCTGATTCCAAAGGTCGGGGTGGCCGCCGACGTTTACATGGTCGACGCGATGCTGACGCAGATCGAAACCGCGCAAGGCTTCGAGAATCGCATAGGCCTGGAGGCCCTGATCGAAATCACCCTCGGTATGGCCAACGTCGACGCCATCGCGACCTCGAGCCCGCGTATGGAGGCGATGCATTTCGGGGTCGCCGATTATGCCGCCAGCTGTCGCGCACGCACTACCAACATCGGCGGCCTGAATCCAGATTACCCCGGCGATCAATGGCATCACGGTTTGTCACGCATGCTGGTCGCCTGCCGCGCCTACGGATTGCGTGCAATCGACGGTCCGTTCGGGGATTTTAACGATCCTGACGGTTATCTCGACGCGGCGCGACGCGGCGCTGCCATGGGCTACGAGGGCAAGGGGGCGATTCACCCGTCGCAGATCGAATTGGCTAACGATGTGTTTTCGCCGCCCGAGGCCGAAGTCGAGCGCGCGCGGCGTATCCTCGCGGCGCTCGAAGAAGCGGCCGCGGCCGGCAAAGGCGCGGCGCAGCTCGATGGCCGCATGATCGATGCCGCCTCGGCACGTATGGCTGAAAACGTGGTCAACACCGACGCCGCCATCCGCGCCAAATAGTAACGTCAGGTTCACCGGAGAATAACGATGGATATACATGAGTACCAGGCGAAGGCGCTGCTGTCCGATTTCGGCATGCCGATCGCCAGGGGAGGCATCGCCTACAGTCCTGAACAGGCCGCCTATCGCGCCAAGGAACTGGGCGGCGAAAAATGGGTGGTCAAGGCCCAGGTGCACTCCGGCGCACGCGGCAAGGCCGGCGGTATCAAGGTCTGTTCGAGTGAAGACGAGGTGATGGAGGCCGCTAATTCATTGCTGGGTCGGCGCCTGGTCACCAATCAGACCGGCCCGCAGGGCAAGCTGATAGGGCGGCTCTACATCGAGGAGGCGACCGATATCGAACGCGAAATCTACCTCGCTTTCGTGCTCGACCGTACCTCCGAAACCATCGTCTGCGTGGCTTCGGCCGCGGGCGGTATGGATATCGAGGAAATCGCCGCCAGTGAACCCGACAGCATCGTGCGGGTGCAGATCGAACCCGCGGTCGGAATGCAGGATTTCCAGGCGCGCGAGATAGCGTTCGCACTCGGTATGGAGGCGTCGCAACTGTCCGAGGCGGTCACCGCGCTCAAGGCCTGTTACCGCGCTTTCCGCGACCTCGACGCGACCATGGTCGAAGTCAACCCGCTGGTGGTAACCCGCGAAGGCCGCATCATCGCGCTCGACGCCAAGATGGGATTCGACGACAACGCGCTGTTCCGGCGCCCGCAAATCTCGGAACTGCGCGACAAGTCGCAGGAAGACCCGCGCGAGATGAACGCTGCCGACCGCGGCCTCAGTTACGTCGGGCTCGACGGCAATATCGGCTGCATCATCAACGGCGCCGGGCTCGCGATGGCGACCATGGACATGATCAAGCATGTCGGCGGTGAACCGGCGAATTTTCTGGATATTGGTGGCGGCGCTTCGCCGGAACGGGTGGCCAAGGCGTTCAACCTGGTGCTTTCGGACCAGGGCGTCAGCGCGATCCTGGTCAATATCTTCGCCGGCATCAATCGTTGCGACTGGGTCGCCGAGGGCGTGATCCAGGCGATGCAGAAATTCGACGTTCCGGTGCCGGTAGTCGTCAGGCTCTCCGGCACCAACGTCGAACTCGGGCGCCAGATCCTGGCCGACAGCGATGTCGACCTGATCACCGCGGATACGCTGGCCGAGGCGGCGGAAAAAGCCGTTGCCGCGGCCGAGTCTCACGAAGCCACGCTGGCGGGATAGTGAGGGAATCGAAATGAGCATATTCTTAGACGAAACCACGAGAGTTATCGTGCAGGGTTTTACCGGACGCATCGGCACCTTCCATGCGCAGGAAATGATCGACTACGGCACCAACGTGGTCGGCGGCGTCACGCCGGGCAAGGGCGGTGAACGCCATCTCGATCGACCGGTGTTCAATACCGTCAAGGACGCGGTGCGCGACACCGGCGCCGAGGCCAGTATCGTGTTCGTGCCGCCACCGTTTGCGGCGGACGCGATCATGGAAGCCGCCGATGCCGGCATTCGCTTCTGCGTCTGCGTCACCGACGGCATCCCGGCACAGGACATGATGCGCGTCAAGCGCTACATGCGCCGCTACAAGCGGGAAGAGCGCATGACCCTGACCGGTCCCAACTGTGCCGGCACCATCAGCCCCGGAAAGGCGATGATGGGCATCATGCCGGGGCATATCTATATGCCGGGCAACGTTGGACTGATTGGCCGTTCAGGGACTCTCGGTTACGAGGCCGCCTCGCAGATGAAAGCTGTGGGAATCGGTATCTCGACCGGCGTCGGCATCGGCGGCGACCCGATCAACGGCAGCGCGTTTCGCGATCACCTCGAGCGCTTCGAGCAGGACCCGGACACCCGTCTGGTGGTCATGATCGGCGAGATTGGCGGGCCTCAGGAAGCCGAGGCCGCGGCCTATGCGCGCGAGCACATGGAAAAACCCGTGTTGGCTTACATCGCGGGTCTGACCGCGCCCAAGGGCCGCACCATGGGTCATGCTGGTGCGATCGTAACCAGCGCCGGCGAATCGGCCGCGGAAAAAGTGGAGATCCTGCGCGAGGCCGGGGTCGGCATCATAATGCGTCCGTCCGAGTTCGGCAGCGCCGTCGCCGAGGCCCTCGAGAAACTCTAGATTATCTAACAGTGTCATCCCCGCGTAAGCCTGCGCGGCCCGGCGAGATCTTCATAACGGCCGCGTTCTAGTAGGTTGTATCGGTGCAAGCCCGGATAGTACGACGAGATCTCGAAAAGGTCCCATGATCGCTGTATCATCGATTATTCACCGAGTATTGATCTGTGTCGTTTTACACGAAGGTTCGATACATTAAAGTTACCGTTTTTTGATAATGGAGAAATCGTTATGCCGATTGCAGTCATAGTCGCAGATGCCAGTCGGGCCAGAATCCTGGCTACGCGTGAAGATCCGGGCGAGCTCTACGAACTAGAAGACCTGGTGCACCCGGAGAGTCGGCTGCGCGAACAGGAACTGGTCTCGGATGGAACGGGCAGCGGCAACGACTCTGGTGGCCATGGCATGCATTCGATGGGCCATGAAAAGGCCGCACACGATCGACAGGCCCAGATTTTTGCAAAAGAGCTAAGCGCGGAACTCGACAAGCTGCACCGGCGCCAGCAGTTACGCCGAATTTACCTGGTGGCAGCACCGAGTTTTCTCGGCCTGTTACGCGCCAGTCTGAGTAAGCAATGCACTTCGCTGGTGTCAGGAGAAGTCGGAAAGAACCTGGTCACGCACAAGCTCGAGGAAATTCGCGCACAGCTGCCAAAGCGTCTTTAAGCATTATCCGGCGAAATTCTTTATTTTACGGCAACGGATTTTGAATTCTCTGCTGGAGTTCGCAGAGTTGACAGCCTGGGTTTGCGTTATCATATTACCCGGCAGATACCGAGCAGATCGATTCCCGTGACCGAAATCAAGATTCCAGATGTAGAGACCTTACGGCGCCTCAAGCGAATTTCGAGGTTGGCGGAGGGGCAGTTGATCGCGGTCGCCAACCAGCTCCGGGTGTTGACCGCCAAAAAAAATGAAGTGCTTTTGAAGGCTGGCTCGACCGAAAAAACCAGTCTTTATATCATCGAAGGCAGCGTTTCGCTCGAGGCCCGCGACGGCCAAACCAGGGTTATCACGGTAAGCGAGAACGACGAACTGAGGCCCGTCGCCCAGTTACGACCCTGCATCTACGATGTCACGGCGCTCGGCCCGGTCAGCTACATGAAGGTCGATGTCGAAAAGCTCACCGAAATAGGCGAGAAATCGGAGTCGGGCTCGACTGATATCAGCGTGCATTCGATGTTCAGCGACTTCGACGAGGAAGACAATTCCATCGTCAATCACCTGTATCACAACCTGATGGATAACAGCATCACGCTGCCGTCGCTACCGTCGGTAGCGGAGAGAATGCAGCGGGTTTACCAGGGCAGGACGACCGACATCGACGCCGTGGTGCATATCCTGATTTCCTACCCCGATGTCGCCCGTAAAATCAAGAACGTCGCGCGCTGCGCCAAAAATAATCA
>JAASSH010000287.1 GCA_021767985.1 Gammaproteobacteria bacterium
CTTACGGGCATGTCGGCATCCGCGTCGAAGACCCGAAAGATTTGCACGATGCGATGCAGGAAGCATTCAAGTTGAAGGACCGAACCGTATTCCTCGATATCATTACCGACCAGGAAGCCAACGTGTACCCGATGATTTCAGCCGGTAAAGCGCATAACGAAATGGATATTTCTCCACTGCAGCAGGCCCGACAGGCCGCGCTCAGGGAAAAAGGGGAGCTGGTTTAATGCGGCACATCATTTCCCTGCTGGTCGAAAACGAGGCCGGCGCGCTATCCCGAATTTCGGGTCTGTTTTCGGCGCGTGGATATAACATCGAATCGCTGACCGTGGCCACCACGGAAGACCAGACCTTATCGCGCATGACCATTATCACCACCGGCTCCGACCGCATCATCGAGCAGATTACCAAGCAGCTCAATAAGCTGATCGACGTGGTCAAGCTGCAGGACTTTACCGAGGGCAACTTCATCGAACGCGAAATGATGTTCGTCAAGGTCAAGGCCGAGGGCGATAGCCAGCGTGGCGAGGTCAAGCGTTTGTCCGACATTTTTCGCGCGCGCATCATCGATGTCACCGATACCACCTTCTGTATCGAGCTTACCGGCTCGGGCGACAAGCTCGACGCCTATATCCGGGCGATGCACGAAAACAATATCATCGAAGTCGTGCGCTCAGGCTCGATGGGCATATTGCGAGGCGAGAAAGCGCTTACCGTATAGCAGTGCACGGCCAGTACATTTTTTATAACAACACACAAACCAGTTGCGACACGAGGCAGTTATGAACATTTATTACGATAAGGATTGCGATTTATCCATCATCCAGGGGAAAAAGGTTACCGTTGTGGGCTACGGCTCGCAGGGTCATGCGCACGCCAACAATCTGAAGGATTCGGGCGTGGACGTGACGGTAGCTCTGCGCGAGGGTTCCGCCTCCGCCGCCAAGGCGGAAGCCGCGGGCCTCAAGGTCATGAACACGGCGGATGCAATCCGCGACGCGGACCTGGTCATGGTGCTGACCCCGGACGAATTCCAGCGCGATCTTTACCAGAACGAGATCGAACCGAATATCAAGCAGGGCGCGGCGATGGCCTTTGCTCATGGCTTCGCGATCCACTATAACCAGGTGGTGCCGCGCGCAGATCTCGATGTCATCATGATTGCCCCCAAGGCCCCCGGACACACCGTGCGCTCCGAGTTCGTCAAGGGCGGCGGCATTCCCGATCTGATCGCGATCCAGCAGGACGCTTCCGGCATGGCACGGGAACTGGCGCTGTCCTATGCCGCGGGTATCGGCGGCGGACGCACCGCGATTATCGAAACCACCTTCAAGGATGAAACCGAAACCGATCTGTTCGGCGAACAAACCGTGCTTTGCGGCGGCACTATCGAACTGGTCAAGGCGGGATTCGAAACCCTGGTGGAAGCCGGTTACGCACCCGAACTGGCCTACTTCGAGTGCCTGCACGAGCTCAAGCTGATCGTCGACCTGATTCACGAGGGCGGCATCGCCAACATGAACTACTCGATCTCCAACAATGCCGAATTCGGTGAATACCATACCGGCAAGAAGATCATCAACGAGGAAAGCCGCTGGGCGATGAAGGAGTGCCTGGAAAACATCCAGAACGGCAATTACGCCAAGCAGTTTATTTCCGAAGGGCAATCCAATTACCCGAGCATGACCGCGGAGCGACGTAACAATGCGGCGCACGAAATCGAGCAGGTGGGCGCCAGGCTGCGCTCGATGATGCCCTGGCTCAGCGCCAACGCGCTGGTCGACAAGTCCAAGAATTAGTGATTCCGGCGGGCGCCCGGCGCCCGCGATTCCACAATGGACGACGCCAATCCGAAAGAGATTCGCAAGAATATGCGCAAGGGCATCTTCCTGTTGCCCAATTTGTTTACCACGGGCGCGCTGTTTTGCGGCTTTTACGCGATTATCGCGGCGATGGCAGGACGTTTTGAAGTCGCGGCCATCGCCATTTTCCTGGCGGGCTTGCTGGATGGTCTGGACGGGCGAGTTGCACGCCTGACGAACACCCAGTCCGCCTTCGGTGCCGAATACGACAGTCTTTCCGACATGGTTTCCTTCGGCGTGGCCCCGGCGCTCGTGGTTTACCTGTGGTCGCTGGTCCACCTGCGCGACGTGTCCGTTTTCTTGGGCAAGCTGGGTTGGCTGGCGGCCTTCGTCTACGCCACCGCCACCGCCTTGCGGCTGGCCCGCTTCAATACCCAGATCGGCGTTGCGGATAAGCGCTACTTCCAGGGGCTCGCCAGCCCCGCCGCGGCAGGCGTTGTGATGGGGATGGTCTGGGTGTGCGAGTCCTACCATATACTCGGAGAAGATGTCACCTACGCGGCGCTGGTCCTGACCACCGCGGCCGGTGCGCTGATGGTTTCCCGTTTCTCCTACTACAGTTTCAAGGATCTCGACCTGCGCGAGCGCGTGCCCTTCGTAACGCTGCTGGGCGCGGTACTGGTGTTTGTATTTCTGTCGATAGAGACGGCAACCGTCCTGTTTTTGTTCTTCTTCGCATACATGCTGTCGGGTCCGATCGTGTCCCTGTTCCGCTGGAATCGCAAGCGGGTGCGAAAGTTGGAAGCGGTCAGCGACGACGAGCCCGAACCATAAGCCCGATATTTTGCTTGGCAAGCCGACTATAGTTGGCTATATTTCCTGTCATGCAAACGCAGCACGCCAGTTTTCAATTCAAGTCTCCAGCCAGCCTGGAGCTCCTGCCTGCGTACCTGCTGCTATCTCTGCTGCTCGTTCTCCTTCTGCCGTAAGGCAGACTAGAGACTCCTGACGAGGGCAAACGTAAGCAACAATTCACCATTTTAAAACGCTTAGACATACGAGATAGCAATGAGCAAAGACAAATTAATCATTTTTGACACCACGCTGCGCGACGGCGAGCAAAGCCCTGGCGCATCCATGACGCGCGACGAAAAAATCCGCATTGCGCGCGCGCTGGAACTGATGAAAGTCGATATTATCGAAGCCGGATTTCCGATCGCCAGCGACGGCGATTTCGAATCGGTCAGGTCGGTTGCCGAAATCATCAAGGACAGCACGGTCTGTGGACTGGCACGCGCCAAGCCGGTCGACATCGACCGCGCCGGCGAAGCCATTAAGCCCGCCAATTCAGGCCGTATCCATACCTTCCTGGCGACATCGCCAATCCACATGGAGCATAAACTGCGCATGACGCCTGATCAGGTGGTCGAGGCCGCGGTCGCGGCGGTGCAACAGGCGCGCCAGTATACCGACAATATAGAGTTCTCGCCCGAGGACGCGGGACGCTCCGAACCGGATTTCCTGTGCCGGGTCATCGAGGCGGTCATCGACGCCGGCGCCAACACTATCAATATACCGGATACAGTCGGCTACAACGTGCCGCACCAGTTCGGCGAATTGATCCGGGAGCTGATCGAACGGATTCCGAACTCGGACAAGGCGGTATTCTCGGTGCACTGCCACAACGACCTCGGACTCGCGGTCGGCAACTCGCTGTCAGCGGTATTGAATGGCGCGCGCCAGGTCGAGTGTACAATTAACGGGCTCGGAGAACGCGCCGGCAACGCGTCGCTGGAAGAAATCGTTATGGCCGTCAGAACCCGGCAGGATATTTTCCCCTGCGACACCGACCTCGACACCACGCAGATCATGAATTGCTCGAGGATGGTGTCCGGCATCACCGGCTTCAGCGTGCAGCCCAACAAGGCCATCGTCGGCGCCAACGCCTTCGCGCATGAATCCGGGATCCACCAGGACGGCGTGCTTAAATCGCGCGAAACCTACGAGATCATGCGCGCCCAGGACGTCGGCTGGAGCACCAACAAGCTGGTGCTGGGCAAGCATTCCGGACGCAACGCGTTCAAGACGCGGATGTCCGAGCTGAATATCCAGTTCGATTCGGAGGAAGAGCTCAACCAGGTTTTTGCCCGTTTCAAAACCCTGGCAGACAAGAAGCACGATATTTTCGACGAAGACCTGTTGGCTCTGGTGAACGAGGCCACCTTCGAAACCGAGAACGAGACCATCAAACTGGTCAGCCTGAAGGTTTGCTGCGAAACCGGTGAGGTTCCGAACGCTACCATGACGCTGAGTATCGACGGCGAGGAACAGCAGGCCGTTGCCAGCGGAGACGGTCCTGTCGACGCCTGCTTCAAGGCGATCGAGAAGCTGACCGAAACCGGGGTCGA
>JAASSH010000288.1 GCA_021767985.1 Gammaproteobacteria bacterium
CGCGCTTCGGCGACGACCGCGTCGACACCGAGGTCGTTGTATTCCTCGATCTCGATCACGCGAATACCCTGTTCCAGCCCCCAGTCCTTGTCGCGGTCGCTGTAAAGCGCGCCGAGAATTCCGATTTGCACGGTGCGCTTCGGGTCCAGCAAGCCTTCCTCGATGGCGCGCCGAAACGGGGTGCCGTGGGTGTATTTCGATTCGCCGAAATAGCGGTCGAGGGTGTCGGTATGCGCGTCGAAGTGCACCATACCGACCGCTTCGTCGCGGCACAGCGCGCGCATGATCGGCAGGGTAATCAGGTGATCGCCGCCCGCGGTCAGCGGGACGATGCCCTGCGCAACCACGTCCGAGTAAAACTCCGTCACCCGGGCCAGGGTGTCCTCGATGTCGACCGGGTTGACCGGGGTATCGCCGAGGTCGGCACAGTTGCACAGCTCGAACGGCATGATACCGGTGGCGTGATGCGCGTTGCGCGCCATCGTCGACAGGTCGCGGATCTGGCGCGGCCCGTGGCGGGCGCCGGCGCGGTTGGTGGTGCCGCCATCCCAGGGGACGCCGATCAGGCCGATATCGACCTCGTCGGCGTCGGCCGGCGCCACGTAGGGCAGGCGCATAAAGGTCGCAATACCGGCGAAGCGCGGCAACTCGTCACCGGGAATGGGCTTGTAGGATTCGGGTTTCGGGCTCATTTCGCTACTCCAAATAAAATAACTATACAGGCTGGATTGACGCCGAGGTAGCTGAAACAATAAAGTTCCGCTTTGGCATACAGCGACCCGACTGAATCAACTTGCAAAACATCAACCTGTTCAAGCCGCCGCGGCACCTGCGTAACGCCCATATCCAGACGGTGCTGAATAGCCAGGGTCCGCGCAAGCTGCGTGCCAAAATAATACAGCAGCGCCTGTCGACGCGGCAGCTCGAGCTGCGGGCGGAGGACGGCACGCTACTGCTGGGCGAGCTCGATCTGGCCGTGGCACCGCGCGCCGCGCTGGTGGTGTTGCTGCACGGCTGGGAGGGATCGAGCCGGTCGTCCTACATGGTTACCACGGCGGCGCGCTTGCTGGCACAGGGTTACGATGTGCTGCGCTTAAACCTGCGCGACCACGGCGACTCGCATCATCTCAACCGGGAACTGTTCAACTCGACGCGCACCCCGGAGGTAGCGAGCGCGCTGCAGGGCTTTGTCGATACCCACGACTACGAACGGGTTTATCTCGTCGGCTATTCGCTGGGCGCGAGTTTCGCGTTGCGCATCGCCGCGGATAGCGGCGTTGCACTCGGTCTCGGTGCCGCTATCGGCGTTTGTCCGCCCACCGATCCGGCGCGGGTGATGGATGCGCTGAACCACGGTTTTTTCGCCTACGAGCGTTACTTCTTCCAAAAATGGCGGCGCTCGCTGCAGCTCAAGCTGGAACACTTTCCGGAGCTGGACTACGCCGAGGAACTCGCGCAGGCCAGGTCGCTGGACGATTTGAACCAGATGTTTATCCCGCGGCACACCATTTACGACGAGGTGGGTGACTATTTTGCAGCCTACGCGATGGTTGGCAGTCGACTGGCAGCGCTCGAGGTGGCATCGACCATCATCGCCTCCGAGGACGATCCGATCATACCCGTGGACGACCTGGCGCGTATCGATCCGATCGAAATGCTAAGCGTCGAAACCAGCCGTTATGGCGGGCATTGCGGCTTTATCGAAAGCCTGGGCGCGCGCAGCTGGGTCGAGGATCGCATCCTGCAGATATTGCGGCAATCGGGAGCTACCTGAGCTGAATATAACCCGTGGCCTCGATCTGCGATGGTACTGACTGGGTCAGAATAGCGTGATGTAAATCATGCGCAGGGCCAGCAGGGTCAGCAGCCAGCGCAGAATCTTCCTGAACGGGCTCTCCGGAATGCGATACCGGATCCGGGTCCCCAGCCAGGCTCCGGCAATGACCCCCAGCGACATGCCCAGGATGATTTTCCAGTAGGCAAGGAACGAAAATCCGAGCAGGGCAAACAGCACTATCTTGATCAGGTGGGTGAAGCTCATCATCAGGGCCGCGGATACCACCAGTGCATCTCGCCGCAGCTGGCGCCGGACCAGTGCCGCCTGGCCCAGTGGGCCGGTAGCGCCGACAATCATGCTCAAGCCGGTTTGTAACGCGCCGATGACGATGAACTCGCCCGCGGGCGGAAGGCGGAACCTGATGCCCGGCCCCCAGACGCTGTACAGAATGTAGGCGGCGATAAATAGCGGGCTGTATTCCAGGTTGATCTCGCGCGTGATCCCCGCCGCAACGAGCCCACCGGCAATTGCCCCCGCGACAAATCCCAGCACGAATTCCCAGCGCAGGAATTGCCAGCCAAACAGAGCGCGACTCGAATTCGAAAACAACTGCACCGTGGCGTGTACCGGCACAATGGCGGCAGGCGGCAGAAATCCGGGCATGATTGCGATCAGCATCATGCCGCCGCCGACGCCGGTGATCGCGGTGAGCGTCGAGGTCGCAGATGCGATCAGGATCAGCAAAATGTCATTGTGCATTTTGCGCAGGCAGATGGAGGGTCAACAGCAGGCTGACCGCGAATAAAACAGAATTAATGCCTCGGAACCAAGTTCCGGGCTGCCCGAGAGGCCGTAGTGACCGATTGGTTTCGGCGAAATCTAGTTGTAGCCCAGAATTACGACCTGCTCGACGCCGTCTTCGTCGGTCTTGTCGCGTTCGATGTGCTCCAGCCCGTGTTGTTCTTTCTGCACGTAGCGAGGATCGCCGTAATAGGAGTTGTCCGGTGCCGCCGTGCCCCAGGGTGACGAGATCAGTGATTCGAACGCGGGAGCCGTTGATTTTTTGCCCATTGAGATACTTAGCCCTGATACTTGATAAGTTAGCGAAGATTTTTATCAACCTACATTTAAAGGCGAGCTTAACTCGCTGATAAATAAAAACAAGTGTAATTTTTTGACATATTTGGACAGGCGGTAGGATTTTACCCGCGGATGGTTAATTTTCGAACAGATCCATCTGCCCGCTGGCGTCGGTCAGGTCGATCAGGCGGGCGCCGATTCCAAGCAGCCGCACCGGTACCTGGCCGCGCTGCCAGGCTTCTTCGCACAGCATCGCGTAATCGTCGTAACTGGGTTCGGTTTGCCGGCGCTCGATCGTGGTCTGGTTGAAGTCGAAGAACTTCATTTTGAGAAAGCAATTCTGAATGCGGTAATCCTCGTCTAGCCGCTGCAGGCGTTGCTGCAGCGATTCGAGCAGTGCGGGGATCTGTTGCTGGCAACTTTCGAGATCGGGTAAATCCTGATCGTAAGTGTTCTCTACGCTCACCGATTTACGTCGCCATTCGGATACCACCGGGCGCTCGTCGATACCGTGTGCGAGCTTGTGGATGTGTTCTCCGAACTGGCCGAATTGCTGCACGAACTGGTAGATGTCGTGGCGTCGCACGTCGCCGCAGGTTCTGATGCCCTGTTGCTCGAGCCGTTCCGCGGTGACCTTGCCGACGCCCCAGATGCGATTAACGGGCAGCGCTTCGAGAAAGTCATCGACCTGGTCCGGAGTAACGACATATTGCCCGTTGGGTTTGTTCCAGTCGCTCGCGACCTTGGCGATAAACTTGTTTGGCGCGATGCCGGCGGACACGGTAATGCCGATGCGCTCGGCGATGCGCTGGCGGATTTCCTGCGCGATCAGGGTCGCGCTGCCGCGACAGCGCGGGCAGTCGGAGACGTCGAGGAAGGCCTCGTCCAGCGACAACGGCTCGATCAGTTCGGTGTAATCGGCGAAAATTTCGTGCATCTGGCGCGACGCTTCGCGATACACCGACATGCGCCCCGGGATCAGGATGAGCTGCGGGCAGCGCTTGATCGCGGTCGCGCTCGCCATCGCCGAGCGCACGCCGAACTTGCGCGCCTCGTAGCTCGCAGTCGCTATCACCCCGCGGCGAGTGGCGCTACCGCCGACCGCAATCGGTTTGCCGCTGAGTGCAGGATTGTCGCGCACCTCGACCGCGGCGTAGAAGCAGTCGGCATCGATATGAATAATTTTGCGCTGGACTTGCGGTGTTGAAATCACTGGTTATCGACTTGCTTCGAGCTTCCGGCTGGGTAAGAATCATCGCATGACAGGCGAGGCCAGGCGATGACGGAAAAAGTATTTTATCAAGACAGTTACCAGAAGACACTGCACAGTGAGGTGGTC